>JAZUIT010000131.1:0-2603 GCA_045642385.1 Acutalibacteraceae bacterium | reverse complement strand
TAACCAACCTGCGAAGTCATTGTTTTTCGCATATAAATCCGCATATTTCATCTGCATACCCGTGGGGAAATTCACATCATCATATTTACTTTTTACATCGTTCCAGCTATTATAATTTTCACCGTTTTGAAGTAACTCGTTTTGGCTGTTAATACTTTTGCTGATAAAATACGGCTTAACCACATATTCCGAAAGCAGATAACAACCGCTGACAATCATAACAATAATTGCAATAAATAACAGAATTTTCCTGACAATTTCCTTTTTGCTGTCACCCTTACATGGAAAAATTGCCTTAAATATTCTGACAAAAACATTGTCTTTCTTTTTGTAATCCTCTAAAAGCGCATCAAGCTCAGTAAATTCTTCATTCAAAATTATCACTTCCGATTACAGCTTTTCTTATCATATTAAGTGCGTGATTTGATGCAATATATCTGTTATAGGCTCTGTCGGTTCTGCCGGTTTTCAATAATTCGACTTCGGTTTTTTTGTCACAGCTTACGGCAATATAAATATACCCTTCCGTTTCGGGACCTGCATAACCGGTTATACCGACACCTATATTATCACCGAAAATTTTTCTGACATTCTCTGCCATCTGCTTTGCAACCGCTTCGCTTACCTCTGTATATTCTTCAATATCAGCTTTACTTACGGAAAGAAGCTTTATTTTAACATTGTTTTCATAGGAAACAACACCGCAATGAAAAACATTTGAAGCACCGGAAACATCCGTAATTCTTTTTGCGAGCAAGCCCCCGGTGCAAGACTCCGCCAAAGCTACGGTCATATTGTTTTTCTTTAATAACTCCACTACCGACTGTTCAAGATTTGTGCCGTCCGAAGAATAAATATATTTATTAAATCTCTTTTTAATTTCTTCACAAACGGGAGCGATTAACTTGCCCGCTTCCGCTTTATTTTTTGCCTTTGCGGTAATTCTCAAAAGACATTCGCCGTCCTTGGCATAGGGTGCAACCGTGGGGTTTTCAAGCTCTAATAAATCAGAAGCCTGCTCAGCTAACGAGGACTCACCCAAACCGATAAAATGCACAAACTCGGAAACAAGCACGCTGTCGGAATATCTCATTAAAATTCTTTCGACTGCCTTATCCATCATCGGCTTTAATTCTCTCGGCGGTCCGGGCAGTATAACAACACATTTATCGCCCTTTGTAATGGCGCATCCGGGTGCGGTACCGTTGTCATTTTCAAGTATTTCGGCACCCTCGGGCATCATAGCCTGTTTAATATTGCTTTCGGGCATATCATAATTTTTAAGTGCAAAATAAGCTTTTATTCTTTCAAGGCTTTGAGTGTGCAGATACATTTCACAGCCCATAACCTCGGCACAAATTTCTTTTGTAAGGTCATCGGGAGTGGGACCCAAGCCGCCTGACAAAATCACTATATCACTTCTGTCAAGGGCGATATTCAAAGCATTTTTAAGCCTTTCTGGATTATCCCCCACCACCGTCTGATAATAAACGGTCAAGCCTATTGAAGCAAGCTTTTCGGAAATATACCGGGCGTCCGTATTCACAATATCACCCAGTAATATTTCCGTACCTACATTTATTATTTCGCAGATTTTCAATTAAAACCCTTCTTTAACTACTCTTATGGCACTTAATGCTCTTTCAATAAGTCCCTCAACATCAAGATTTTTTTCCGCTTCTTCTATCATTTCAATTTTCGGCTTTGTTCTGGGATGCTTTGGAGTAAATACCGTACAGCAATCCTCAAAAGGCTGAACCGATATATCAAAAGTATCAATCTTTCTCGAAATTTTAATAATTTCTTCCTTATCCATACCGATTAAGGGGCGGAAAACGGGCATATCAGTCACCGCATCGGTGCAGCCCAATGCCCACAAAGTCTGACTTGCAACCTGACCCACACTCTCCCCCGTTATCAAAGCACCGCAATCGTGTTTACGGGCAAGAATTTGCGCTATTTTCATCATAAATCTACGCATAATCAGGGTGAATAATTCCTCGGGACAGTTATCCCTGATATTTTCCTGAATTTCAGTAAAAGGAACAATGCTTAAATCAATTCTTCCGGAATATTTAGCCACCTGATTTAATAAATCGTGAACCTTCATTTCGGCTCTTTCGCTGGTGTACGGGGGTGAAACGAAGTGAACCGCATTAAGCCTTAAACCACGCTTTGCCATCATATAACCGGCAACCGGGCTGTCAATACCGCCGCTTATCAAAAGCATTGCATTACCCTGTGAACCGCAGGGCATACCGCCGGCACCCTTTATCTGATTTCCGTGAATATATGCATATTTATCCCTTATTTCAACGGTCACAATAATATCCGGGTTGTGAACATCAACCGTAAGATGCGGAAATTCGCTTAAAAGCTTTCCGCCCACTTCCGCACATATTTCGGGAGATTTTAACGGGAATTTTTTATCAGACCTTTTTGCTTCAACTTTAAAGGTTTTTGCTTCGTTCAACTGTTCGGCAAGATATTTTCCGGCTTCCGCAAGTATAACATCCATATTCTTTTCTACTGCGGCGGCTCTTGAAAAAGCCGCAATACCGAAAACTCTTTTAAGCCTTTCCGATACCTCGTCAAAATCCGCA
>JAZUIT010000130.1:0-2197 GCA_045642385.1 Acutalibacteraceae bacterium | reverse complement strand
AAGCTGTAAAATCAGCGATATACAAAGTTCGTTGATTTTTATTCATTGTAAAGCAAGAATTGCAGGAGGCTTTCATGCTTAATAAATTGATTTCTTTTTTCTTTGTTCTGAATATGCTGATTTCCGGTACTTTCGGCGCTGAACCAATCGGATATTCTTCAAAAGAATTGCTTGTCAACCCGTCTTTTTCAAAGGGCTTCCGTGTTATCGGTGTTGACGGAGCAGAGGAGGGGCGGTTTATCTTTGATGAAGCATCTGAGCCCGATTGGATGATTTGTCAATGGAATTCTCCGACCTCACTTATTGAAAACGGTAAAATCAGCGAAAAATATACGCTGTCGGATGAAAGCAAAACCGTTTATTGCAATCCGAATGAAAAGTCAGTTCTTCTTTCACTTGACGGCACAAAGGTCTATCACGGTCAACCTGCTGCACTTGAAAACTGGCCTCATCTTTTGCTGGAGCAGTCTCCGCTTGCGATAAATGACAGTAATGCCGCATATTACTCCTGTGATAACAGAATCGTATTTTCCTGCGATATTCGTCTTGCGGGTTATGAGCTGACAACCAATGCAGACGGTGTAAACGCCGCACAGTATCTTGCGTATTTCTATATGTCGGGTAAAAACACCGATGAATTCATCTGGTTCGGTGTTAATCTGTTTGATGACAGAGGATTGCAGGACACCTCATGGAGTGTTGACTTTGCACCCGGCAGTCACAATATGATTTACACGGTTTCAACAAAAGGAACATACGGTCTGCCGTTAAGAAGTATATACAAAAAAGGCATTTCCGAAAAATTTACAAAAGTAATTATTGACTTAACGCCTTATATGCAGAATTGCATAGCCCGAGCCAACAAAGACAATACCTTCGGCAGGCAGGCGGATATTTCCGATTTTCAGATAACCGGCATGAACATCGGCTTTGAACTGCACGGCAATATAAAATGTTCCGTGGAAAGCAAAAATCTTTCGCTGAAATCATACTCCGTGAAAGCGTGATTTTTATACTCACAAATCCGGTTTGTCGGAACAAAAAACACAGCATAAAAAGCAATCGGAACAAAAGCGTTAAAGATAACTCCCGACACAATTCTGTTACGAACTGTGACGGGAGTTTTATTTGTTTCAGCAAAGTCAATCACATGCTATGCAGGTGGGAAAGAAATAGCCTAAGGCGAGGAGTAAAGCAGACAAATAAAAAGCCTTGATATAGTAGAAATGGTTTGCCGACCACAAAACTACAATATCAAGGAGGTATTTAATGTGATATAATAATTAACTGCTTTTTCCGTCTGCACCGTCATAAAAATCAAGTGCAGTATATTCTTTCTGAATAAGCACGGTATTCTGATTCAGGGCGGAGCGTATTTCATCGCAGATAAGGTGAAGCGTTTCCTCGTCAATATCGTCAAGATAACACATAATCGTATTTTCGTGGGTGATTATATTGTTTTCATCATTCCATGTTCCTATGGAATCCTGAACGGTAAACCCGTTTACATATTTCGTACAGATTTCATCTACGATATGTTTTGCCTCATCCGTCGGTATTTCCTGCTTGTATGTGTCCTTATCGTTCGTTCCGATATACAAGGTGTAATGAACTGTTGCGTTTTTTAAAGATAATTTACTCAACCCCGTCACCTTTACTGCCAGAAAACAGGTTGCAATAATATTAATCACCAATAAAACGGAAAGTGCAATTAACAATTTGTTCTTTTTCACAATATTTTCCCCCATTTTTGTTTTTTTTGATAATTTTTCAAACTCGGGTAAAATTGACCAACATACAAATGTACAGATAAAGTATAGTATATTAAAAGTTATTTGTAAAGATAAATACCGAAAATCTCTGACAATATTTTTGAATTGGTGATATTTGCCATATAATATCAGAGCTTGACAGAAATGGGTTGATGTGGAAGGATAGTTATACACAGCACCTCAGAATTTTAAATAAATAGTATAGCATTTTTGCGGAATTTGAAGTTATCTATTTTTAACACTCCGCATTGTAAACCTGCAAAAATTCAGCAAACCGTTTAATGTAAAAATTGACTTTTTGGTTCCTATATTTTATAATAACACAAAATGTAAATTCATGATGTTGAAATGAATAGTATTGTCAAATCCTATGATGATATACCAATGCAAAAAGGAGAATAAGTGTTTTTATGAAAATTGCAGTT
>JAZUIT010000129.1:0-2479 GCA_045642385.1 Acutalibacteraceae bacterium | reverse complement strand
GCACATAAGAAATAACCCTCAAGACTATTATTATAGAAAGTATTTAGAGTGCTGCGACAATTTAGGAAATCTGATAACAAATTTTGATACTATGATTGAAAAAGAGATGTATACAAGTTGCTGTAAATATGAAGATGTGTTTCCGCTCAAAAAAGTACAATTTGAAGATTTTGAAATCAATGTTCCTAACAACGTAGAGGCAATTTTAAATCAAATATACGGGGATTACAGGGTGTTACCGCCTGTGGAAAAAAGGAAAAATCATGCGCCATGCGTTTTAGACTTTGGGGATGGGGTCAACTGTATTAGTAGAGATCAGCTATGAAATTAAAAGATTTAGAAAACGGGTTCCATTGTGGACTATACCTCGTTATTAAATGTAATTTTAATGTTTCCAATTAATTTGGTTGGGCGGCGTATTAATTTGTTGTTTTTTAAATTAAAAACAGGAAAAGAGTGTTATTAAAATGAAAAAAGTTATTACTGTAGGCGTTTTTGATTATTTTCATTTAGGTCATTTGAGGTTATTTGAGAATGCTAAAAAGTTAGGGGACTATTTAATAGTGGCTGTTCAAGATGGGGATTGTATCTTGAAAACAAAACCCGATGCAAAAGTTCTGTACACTACTGAGCAAAGAATTGATTTGGTAAGAGCACTTCGAGTCGTTGATGAGGTCATTACATACGAAGATGTTGATAGAGCGCTTCCAGAAGTAGACTTCGATATATTCGCAATCGGTGGAGATCAAACGCATGCTGGATTCCAAAGAGCAGTGAAGTGGTGCGAAGAACATGGTAAAGAAGTGGTAAGGTTACAGAGAACTCCAGGTATTCGTTCTTCCAATATAAAAAATCAACTGGAAGAATTAAAATAAACAAAGCGTTGTCAGCAACACCTTATAATTCAAGCTTTTTTAGTTAACCAACTTTCGGAGCATTGTATAAGAAAAAACTTAGTGAGAGTAAATAGGCTGTTATGATTAAAATGAAACAAATGCAACTTTCTCAGCTGGAAAAAGCATGGAGAAAATTGACTTCTGAAAATACAAATATCTCACCATTTCATGAGTATGAATTTGCTGAAAAACTGTTGAAAGCATATCATATTCCGCAGTCTTGGAAACATATACCCGTTTGGATAGAAAAGCCTGTTTTTTATGCTTTTTATGAGGATGGTGAAATCATTTTGATTGCACCGCTTACACGGAGATTGTCAAGAAAAGGCACTTTCTATAATAGTTTTGGCGCAAGATTTCGGATTGTATATGAAGATTTTATCTATGCTGACAGTCTTGAAACAGAAAAACTTGAGTATTGTTTGAATGTGTTGAAAAACAGCCTCGGAACGATTCGGCTTTATTTTCAAATGCCTGGTACAAAACTATATGATGTACTTGTTAAAGTAGGAAAACAGATCAATTCTGAAATCATGTGTAAAATTGATTTGCCGGAAACATATGATGAATATTATTGTTCTCTGGGGAAAAATATACGTCAGAATATAAGGAAAAACACTAATCGACTTGAAAAGGACGATTGTCAGACATCTTTTTCGGTGTATTACGGAAATAAAATGCCGGATGAAGAATATAAGGAATTTCTATCATTGTATGAACAGAGCTGGTATAGAAAAAATAGTCGCAGCAGATATAGGATGAAGAATGCTTTCAATTCGTATGTTGTCAAGTATTGCCATCCATATGCAACTACTTTAAATTCTATCCCATCAAGTTTTTTGGCCTGTTATAGAATAAATGGGGAACTCGCAGCTGCTGACGGAGGATATGTAGACTCTCTAAAAAGATATATAGTGGTACATCGTATAGCTCGCAACATAAAATATCAAAAATATATTCCAGGCCATATGTTGCATCTTGAACTCATTAGATACATGATCGAAAAAACCAATATTCGTGTGTTTGATCTGTCAAAAGGGGACGAGCCATATAAGTATCAACTTGGCGCGGAATCTTTTTATCAATATGGGTTTGAAATCAGCAAAGGAGAACAACGTAAGTAATGAAAATATGCTGCCGGAATCGATTTGAGAAAAAACTACCATGCGAATGCGTAACATAGACTTATTTCCAGTAAAAAATAAACTGCGGTGTTAGACCTTCAAGATAAATGCACCCCCAGAACTTATGCAATAAAAACTCTCCGCTTGACTTCTCCAAAAACCGCTTTACAATACTTTCCAACTTCAAAAATTTGAATGGTTTATATAGTGTGGAACGAAACAAGCTGCTCAGCTGAAAAGAAAAAAGTTGAAAGGAACATAAACCACATGTTTTCTGCAGGACATATCACAAACAACGAAGAAGGAATTAAGCTCTTCGAGAAATACGGTATCGAATATAAGCAGATGACACGTTCCGGTGAACTGCGTGGTCAAGTCTGTACGAGAGATATGTACTATGATTTCTGGAGCGAAGTAAAGCATATTCTTCCAGAAGAACTCAATGACCATGTGGATGTT
>JAZUIT010000128.1:0-3642 GCA_045642385.1 Acutalibacteraceae bacterium | reverse complement strand
CCGGGTTACATTTAATTTCGTTAAGCGTATTCAAAAGCATTGGAATATCAAGTCCCATAGGGCAACCCTCACAGCAATAACGACAGGCGGTGCAGGGCACGGAATTTTTCATAGACTCCGCAACCTCAAACAATGCCTTTGTTTCTTCCTCGGAAAGCTTATTATATTTATCGAAAATTTCAATGTTATCTTTCATCTGTTCAAGGGTTGACATACCGGAAAGTATAACCTTAACATTGTCAAGTCCCTGTAAAAATCTGAAAGCCGAGGACACCGCAGTATCGCTTAATTTATTAAGCTGTTCATCCGTAAGATTTGCAAGCTTACCTCCCCTTAAAGGCTCCATAACCCATACGGGAATATTCCACTCGCAAAGCATTTCATACTTGGCTTTTGCATCCTGCAAAGTCCAGTCAAGGTAATTAACCTGTAACTGACAAAATTCCATATCCTTACCACAATAATCAAGGAAGATTTTAAGGTTCTCCGGTCTGCAATGGCAGGAAAACCCGAGATGTTTAATTCTTCCCTGTTTTTTCTGTTCAAGAAAATAATCTAAAATTCCCCATTTTTCATCCATATATACACCGATTGAATTTTCATATATATTATGTAAGAGATAAAAATCAAAATATTCCACACCGCATTTTTTGAGCTGATCCTCAAATACTTCAGCCGGATTGTATGTATCCTTAATTTGATGACCGGGGAACTTTGTTGCAAGATACCAGCTGTCACGGGGATGACGGTTAAGCGCTTTACCGATAACAATTTCGCTCATACCCTCATGGTACGGATATGCGGTATCGAAATAATTAACACCGTTTTTAAGGGCATAATCCACCATTTCAAAGGTTTTTTCTTCGTTGATAGTTTTATCCTCATTAGTTGGTAAACGCATCGTACCGAAACCTAAAAGAGATAAATTTTCCGAACACACTTCATTATAAATCATACTATCACTCCCAAAAGCATTGTAACATTATGAAATTATATTGTCAATAGTGATGAAATTTAAATTCTGTCCTTGAAATGGAAATATTTTTATGTTAAAATGTTATGGTGAATAAGTTTGAGGGAGTAGTTATATGTTAAACGCTTTAATCATATTCGGCGGAATGTCATCCGAGCATGATGTTTCTTTGATTTCCGCAAATTCAGTAATTAAAAATATCCCCACCGACAAGTACAACGTTATAATGTTGGGCATAACAAAGGACGGCGAGTGGTTCAGATATACAGGTGATGTCGATTTACTGCCCGATGAAAAATGGCTCAGCGACACAGAAAATTGCGTTAAAGCTATTATTTCACCCGATGCAAAGGACGGCGGACTTATTACATTTGAAAAAGACGGCACAATAACCAAAACTCACATTGATGTGGTCTTCCCTGTTCTTCACGGCAAAAATGGTGAGGACGGCACAATTCAGGGACTTTTCCAGCTTGCACAAATACCCTTTGTCGGTTGCGACAGTCTTTCATCGGGAATGAGTATGGATAAATCCTTTACCAACAGAGTTGCGGACAGCTTCGGTGTTCCGCAGGCAAAATGGACATTTTGCACCGCATATACATACGGTCTTGACACCGATAAATTTATTAACGACAGTGCCGATTATTTAGGCTTCCCCATATTTGTAAAACCTGCAAATGCCGGTTCATCTGTGGGTATAAGCAAAGCGGCAAACAAAGCAGAACTCAAAACCGCTATTGAAAAAGCCTTTGAATGTGATACAAAAATAGTGCTTGAAGAAAGCATAGACGGTAGAGAGGTCGAGTGTGCGGTTTTGGGTAATGACGAGCTTACCTCCTCCGTTGTGGGTGAAATTATCCCCTGTAATGAATTTTATGATTACGAAGCAAAATACATAAACGGCACAAGCAAGCTGTCAATTCCTGCGGATTTACCCGAGGAAATTTCAAAGGAAATTCAGGAAAATGCAAAGAAAATTTTTGCCGGCTTAGGTTGTTCGGGAATTTCAAGAGTTGACTTTTTCGTAAGAAAATCCGACAACAAAGTAATGTTTAACGAGATTAATACTATTCCCGGATTTACTTCAATCAGTATGTATCCGAAGCTTATGGATAAAATAGGTATCGGATACTCAGAACTGCTTGACCGTGCATTTACACTTGCTATTGATAAGTGGGGTAAAGAATGAAAAGCGATGTAATTATTACAATAGAGAACACTCAGAAAACACCCGGTAACAACACCGAGTCAACACTTACAACTGTTGGAAAGCTTTGGGGTATACCGTCAGATTATCATATTTCATATTCCGAACAGGATAACGAATTAAAGGGAAGCGAAACGGAGCTTCATGTGGTAAATGACAGTAAGGTTACCATGACAAGACGGGGAAGCTACAGCTCAATGATGATATTTGAACCCGGTCAACAGCACCATTGTTTTTATAATACACCGTTCGGCGAGCTTAACTTGGGAGTTTTTACAAAAAAAGTTAAATCAAATGTTGATGAGCTTGGCGGTAAACTCAAATTCAGTTATACATTAGATGCGAATAATGAGTTTCTTTCGGAAAACACATTAAATATAACCATAAAAAGAAAGGATGCTTCACAATGTCAGTGTTAGTACAAAATGTGCAGAAGCAATTAAAGAATATAATAGTAAAAGCATTTGAAAACGCAATCAGGGACGGCAAATTGCCCGAAGCAGAACCTGCGGATTTTAATATCGAAGTTCCTGCCGACAGCAAAAACGGTGATTTATCCGCAAATGCCGCTATGGTAAACGCAAGAGCTTTCAGACTTGCACCTCGGAAAATTGCAGAAGCTATCGGTGAATATATAAATATCGACAACACATATTTTGACCGCTTTGAAATTGCCGGTGCGGGCTTTATGAATTTCTTTTTTGCGGATTCATATTATGCCGCTATTTTAACGGATATTTTGGAATGCGGTGACAATTACGGCCGCTCCGATTATGGTAATGGTAAGAAAATAAATGTTGAATTTGTTTCTGCTAACCCCACAGGTCCTATGCATATGGGTAATGCCCGTGGCGGTGCTTTGGGTGATTGCTTAGCGGCTGTTTTAGATGCGGCAGGCTATGAGGTTGAAAGGGAATTTTATATTAACGATGCCGGAAATCAGATTGAAAAATTCGGTCTTTCTCTTGACATAAGATACCGTCAGTTATTCTTGGGTGAGGATGCTTTGGAGCTTCCCGAGGACAGCTATCACGGCGAAGATATTATTGTGAGGGCAAAGGAATTTGCCGACATTCACGGTGACAAATATTTAAACTGTGATGAAACCGAACGCAGAAAGGCGCTTGTAGATTATGCTTTGCCTAAAAATATCGAGGCTATGCAGAGCAACTTGACAAAATACAGAATTGAATATGACACCTGGTACAGAGAAAGCAAGCTTCACAATGACGGTGATGTTATTGACACCGTAAAGCTTCTCACCGAAAAGGGACTTACCTATGAACAAGACGGTGCAGTTTGGTATAAAAATATTGAAGTGCTGACAAAACGCCTTTTGGCGCAGGGCAAAACTCAGGAAGAGATAGACAAGCTTGAATTAAAGGACGATGTTCTTATCCGTAAAAACGGCAATCCCACATATTTTGCCGCTGATATTGCGTATCACAGAAATAAGCTT
>JAZUIT010000127.1:0-9499 GCA_045642385.1 Acutalibacteraceae bacterium | reverse complement strand
AAAAATCACGACAAAGAAGACCGCTATGAATGTCTTAAAAAACTATGGGTACTTTTCAATAAAACAAGAACCTGGAATTTGTGCATAAGCGGCAGTGATGAATTCGGCAACGATATGACCAACGATTTAACTTATGATGTTTTAAGAGTTGCAAGAGAATTTAAGGTTAATACACCGAACATCACGATGAGAGTACATAAAAATACACCGGAAGAATTATGGAAAGCGGCGGCAGAAACTTTGGCAACGGGTATCGGTATGCCGGCAATATATAATGACGAAGTTGTTTGTCCTGCACTTGAAGGTCTCGGTATTCCTGCTTCCGATTCACATTTATATTGTATGAACGGTTGTAATCAGATTGATATTTTCGGTAAATCCCACATGGGTCTTGAAGACGGTGAAATATGTGTTGCAAAAGCTCTTGAATATGCTCTTGCGAACGGCTATGACCATCACGCCGAAACGACCTTAGGCTTGGAAACCGGTGATGCAAAGGAGATTAAAAGCTTTGACGAACTGATGAAAGTATTTTACAGTCAGGTTGAGAACCTCGCAGATATTGCAACAGGCATTTCCAACAGGGAACAGGAATATTTTGCCAAAACTGTGCCTATGCCGTGGCATTCAATAATTATCCAGGGCTGTATCGAAAAGGGAATTAACTATAAAAACGGCGGTCCGTTTTACGGTCACGGTCAGATTTTAACAGAAGGCTTATCTGACGCAGTTGATTCTTTGGCGGCTGTCAGACATTTTGTATTTGACGAAAAGAAATATACCATGTCACAGCTTGTTGATGCACTTGAAAACGATTTTGAAGGTTACGATGAATTACATAAAGATTTTTCAAAATATAACAAATTCGGTAATGACATTGAAGAAGTTGATAGCTTATACGCAGAAGTCAGCGACCATATTTACAGATACTTACAGACAATAAAAACATACCGCGGCGGCGTATTTACAGCAGGTTGCAGTACATTTAACAGAGCTGCAATGTATGGCGGTCTGTGCGGCGCATTACCTAACGGAAAAAAATTCAACGAAACAAATTTTGCCGAAAGTATAGGTCCGGTTCCCGGTATGGATAAAAACGGTCCCACGGCAATGTTAAATTCTGTTTTAAAAGCAAATCAGTATTTAGCAGGAAGCGGTAATGTACTCCAAATGAAATTTGCTAAAAATCAGTTCAATACACCGGCAGGAAAAGCCGCGTATATTGCACTTGCAAAAACATATTTCAAATTAGGCGGACAGACTTTACAGGTAAATGTCCTTTCAAAGGAAGAATTGATTGATGCAAAAATCCACCCTGAAAAACACGAAAATCTTATTGTAAGGGTTGGCGGTTTCAGTGCGTTGTTTAATCAGCTTAGACCCGAATTACAGGATAATATCATAGCCCGTACGGAGATTGAATTGTAATATGACCGGTAATATATTTAACATACAAAGATTTAGTATTCATGACGGTCCGGGAATAAGAACTACTGTGTTTTTAAAAGGCTGTAATCTTCGATGTATTTGGTGCCATAATCCCGAGTCACAAAGCTTTTCCCCTGTACTTATGTTTTATAAAAATAAATGTGTAGGTTGCGGTAAATGCACGGAAATATGTAAAAATGCATTTACCGACAAATGCACAGGCTGCGGCAAATGCACAAAGGTCTGCGAAAAAGGTGCAAAAATTATTTCCGGCGAGGAGATGTCTTCCGAAAGAATATTTGATATAATAAAAAAAGACAAAGAATTTTATAATACATCCGGTGGGGGAGTAACGTTTTCCGGTGGCGAACCTTTGCTTCAAAGTGATTTTCTTGTTGAAGTCTTAAAAATGTGTAAGGCTGAAAATATTAAAACTGCCATTGAAACTGCCGCAAATGTAAATTGGAGCATTTTTGAAAAGGTTCTGCCGTTTGTTGACCTTGTAATTTGTGATGTAAAATGCATTGATGAAGATAAACATAAAAAGCTAACGGGTGTATCAAATAAATTAATTTTAGAAAATGCAAAAAAACTTATGAACAGCGGTAAGGATATACTTTTCCGTATGCCTGTCATACCCGGATATAATATGGATGAAGTGGGTAAGGTCGCAGATTTTGTCAAAGGCTTTGATTTAGAATTAATGGCATATCATAAAATAGGTTACGGCAAATATGATGCTCTTAAAAAAGAAAATCTTACTTTTGATGTTGAGCCTCCTACGCAGGATGAAATGAAAGAATTGGCAAAAAAATATAATGCAATCTTTTCACCGTCCGGTACATAAATTTATTAAATTATATGTCAGTATATGAAAGGAACAGGGAATTTAAAATATGAGATGTTCAAAATGTTCAACTGAATTAGCAGATAATCAATATGTATGTCCCAATTGCGGAACAATAGCCGATATGGATATGTCTGATATTATTGATGAGTATAAAAATAATAATGAAGAAATTAAAGAAAAGTCGAAGGAAACGATAGCAGAAAAAACTCAGGTTTTTTCACCGGTTAATGAAGAAAAAGAAAATTTATTAAAAAATGCCCCGTATGTTCCTCCATTAAAACCACAGCAAATTGATAAAAAACCAAATAAACAAAAACATAATAAAGAGATTGATGTTGTAAATTTAGATGTTGACAATAAAAAGAAAAACAAAAAAGATAAGTCAACAGTAAAAACTGTAATTCTTTCAATGCTATTAGTAATTACGATAGCTGTTTGTGCTTATTTTATTCTTAATGCATTAGGATATATCCCTGAAATAAAAATATTTGAAAAAGAAACAACTGTAACCACCGTAGCGGAAACTGCAACTCAATCCGAATTTGCAAAGGATTATGATTTTGTTACAGAAGGTGACCATGTAATTATCACCAAATATAAAGGTAATGAAACATCGGTAATTATTCCCAAAGAAATCAATAATAAAAAGGTTACGGAAATAGGTGAAAAGGCATTTTATGAAAACAGCACTATCACAAGCCTGACTATGCAAAATTCTGTGATTACAATAGGTGAGAGCGCATTTGCAAAATGCACCGGTCTTTCATTAGTTACAATACCGGACAGCGTATGTGTGTTAAAGGATGAGTGTTTTTACGGCTGTACTGCTTTAACCTACATAAAAATATCCGGTAATATTTCAACAATAGGCAGATATGTTTTCGGCAACTGCAACAATTTAACAGTAGAATGTTCAGTCACATCATCCATGTACGATTATTGCAAAAAACAAAAATATAAATATAAGCTTTTTGTAGGTGAGACAGAGCCATCGCAAAAATCTGTTGATGAAAATGCAACCACTCATATTTCTAAGGAAAAGGAATTTGTAACTAAAAAAATTAAAGGCGGTGTATCAATAACAGGTTATAAAGGAAAATCTACAATTGTTGTTATACCGAAAAGAATTAATAAACAAGATGTTGTTTCAATAGGTGAAAACGCTTTCAAAAAGAGAAATATCAAAAGTCTCGTTATTCCTGAAACAGTTAAAGAAATAAACAATTCTGCGTTTTCCGGATGCAGTAATTTATCAATAGTTGAAATTCAATCAAAGGACATTACTTTTTCTGAAAATTGTTTCGATGGATGTGAAAATATGACAATTAAGGCATATAGAAAATCCACTTCCGAAACATTTGCAATAGAAAATAATATACCGTATATTTTGTTATAGATGTAAAAATTGATTGGAGTGGTAAAAAATGATGAACAAACTGCAAAAACTCGGAAAATCTCTGATGATGCCCGTAGCAGTGTTGCCGATTTGCGGAATTATGATGGGAGTGGGATATTTACTCTGTCCTAACTCCTTACAGGGCGGTGATATCTCCGGTGTTTTGCAGATGGTCGGATATTTTCTGGTCAAAGCAGGCAGTGCTGTCATTGATAATATGCCTTGGCTGTTTGTTTTGGGAGTATCGGTGGGAATGTCAGATGACGGTAACGGTGCATCGGCACTTGCAGGTCTCGTAAGCTGGCTGACAATAATAACTTTACTGTCTCCGGCAGTTATTTCTGCCGCTGTACCTAACATTGAAAGCGATTCTACCATTTTGCTTGCATTTTCCAAAATTCAAAATCCCTTTATTGCCATAATGACCGGTTTGATTGGTTCGGCGTGTTACAACCGCTTTAAAGAAAAACGATTGCCGGATTTTTTAGCATTTTTCAGCGGAAGGCGTTTCGTTCTGATTGTCACTGCGTTATACTCACTTTTGTTCACAGCGGCACTGATTGTTATATGGCCGTTGCTGTTCAACGGTCTTATGGTTCTCGGAAAAGGAATTTTGAAGCTTGGCGGAATAGGTACCGGCATTTACGCCGTGTTGAACAGACTTCTGATTCCATTCGGATTGCACCATGCGCTCAACAATGTGTTCTGGTTTGATACAATCGGAATAGGTGATTTGACGGCATTCTGGTCCGGAAAAACTTCTGCCGATGTCGGATGGTCGCTGGGAATGTATATGTCCGGATTCTTCCCCTGTATGATGTTTGGTGTCCCGGGTGCTGTGCTTGCTATGGTTAAAAATTCAAAAAACAAAAAGAAAACCTTGGGATTTCTCTCTTCTGTGGCTCTTTGTGCGTTTCTATGCGGTGTAACAGAGCCGTTTGAGTTTGCCTTTGTCTATGCAGCGTTCCCGTTATATATTGTATATTCAATACTCTACGGACTGTTTTCAATTGTTACATATTATGTAGGATTTCGCGCAGGATTGTCATTTTCTGCGGGAGCTGGGGATTTAATTTTTTCTTCAATGCTGCCGGGAGCTCAAAAAACTTGGCTGATAATTCCGCTTGGCATATCTGCTTTTGCGATTTTCTACTTTACATTTAATTTCCTGATTAAAAAATTTAACTTTAATACACCCGGTAGAACAGAGGATTCTGAAATAAGTATGTCTACCAAAAATCTGTCTGATCGGGAGAAGGCTCAGAGGATAGTGGCTGCTATCGGCGGAAAAAAGAATATTCGACAAGTTGACTGTTGCGCCACAAGACTGCGTATTGATCTTTGTGACAGTAGTCTTGTGAATAAAAAAGCCTGTAACAGCGCAGGTGTGCTGGGCGTGGTCATTCCAAGTAAAACCACCTGCCAGCTTATCATCGGTGTTACGGTACAACAGCTTCTGGAAGAAGTAAAATCAGTTTTGGAAAATGGAGATGCGGTAGTCGGAAAACAGGTCACGCACAATGACATACTTGTCAGACTTTCGGTGAATGCCGAAGATAAAAAAGATTTTTCAGCGACATTGGACAACGCAAACTGCTTTGAATTTAAAATCACCGATCCCCTTGGAATGCACGCAAGACCCGCAGCAGGACTTGTGAAAGTTGTTTCAAAATTCAAGAGCAATGTAACAATCACCTGTGAATCATCAAAAGCCGATGCATCCAGTACTATCAGCTTGATGGCGCTGAATCTTAAAAAAGGCAGCATAATTCGTGTCAGTGCCGAAGGTGAGGATTCAGCAGAAGCTCTTCAAGGTGTTAAAGAATACCTGACACAAAAGATGTGAGAGGTGTAATATGAAGATAATTAATACAAAAACAGCAAACGACGGACTCGCCCGTGGCAAGACTTTCGTACTTAATAATCGTGAATGTGCAACAGAAACGCTGATTACCGATACTGATGAGGAAATAAAAAAGATTGACAGAGCTATTGATGTTGTCCGCTCTGATTATGAGCGTTTGCTTGCCGATGCCGGCGAAAACACAGTTGCTTCTGAGATAATTCAGGCACAGCTTGCCATATTGCAGGACCCTGTGCTATACGAAAAAATATGTACACTTGTACGCGATAAAAATCTGAACAGCGCCTATGCCGCTGAGTGTGCAGGTGAAGAAATGGCGTTATCACTCGAAGCCTCCGATTCCGAATATCTGAAAGCAAGAAGCTCGGATATACGCCTGATTGCAAAAAAGCTTGCAGATGTATGTATCGGAAACGATACCATACTCACACCCTCTGAACCATCAGTAATTGTTGCAAATGAAATATCTCCCGAACAGCTCATACAAATCGGAAAAGATAACATTCTTGCATTGATAACAGAGAACGGCTCCGAACTTTCTCATACTTCGATTTTAGCAGGAACCTATGGGATACCGTATCTGTTTGATGTAAATCCGTTACCGGAAAACGGTGCAGAAGTTGCAGTCGATGGAGAAAACGGAACATTAATAATAAGTCCCGATGCGCAGACAAAAGAAGATTTTGACAACAGGATACTTTTATTTAAGAAACATAGCGCCGTTACAAACAAGCAAGACGATTTTCCGGTCGGTCTATATGCGAATATTGCATCCCCGGACGATGTGAATATAGCCATAGAGAACGGTGCTGAGGGAATAGGTCTGTTCCGAACGGAATTTTTGTATATGAATCGAAAAGAGCTTCCAACCGAGGAAGAACAGTTTGCAATTTATCGCAAGGTGCTTGAAAGTATGGATGGCAGTGAAGTTATAATCCGTACCATGGATATAGGAACGGATAAAAAGACGGAATGTCTGCCGTTGCCGCACGAGGAAAATCCGGCATTAGGCAAACGGGCTATTCGCGTATGCCTTGACTTTCCGGAAATTTTCCGAACACAGCTTCGTGCAATTTTCAGGGCTGCTTGCTACGGAAACGCCGGTATTATGTATCCTATGATAACCTCATGTGATGAGCTGGATGCAATTAAGGAACAGGTGGAACTCTCGATACAGGAATTAGAACTGCGCCATGAAAATTATGCTGTACCAAAACAGGGAATTATGATAGAAACACCAGCAGCGGCGATTATAAGCGATATGTTGGCAAAAAAAGTGGATTTTTTCAGCATCGGAACAAATGATCTGACACAGTACACGCTGGCACTCGACAGGCAGGCGAAGGGTCTGGACAGATACTATAATGAACATCATGAAGCTATTTATAGGTTGATAAAAATTACAGCGGAAAACGCCCACCGTCACAATACCGTGGTAGAAGTGTGCGGAGAACTCGGAGGAAATCCGAAAGCAATAATAAAACTTCTTGAATGCGGTGTGGATAAGTTGTCAATGTCACCCGGAAAGCTTCCCCGAGTCAGAGCGGCTTTACAAATGATACAGAATACTCAGCAGATTGACGAGCTTACCGCACCTGCGGACGGAGTTTTAATTCCAATGGAACAAATCCCAGATGAAGCATTTTCTTCCGGAGTACTGGGAGATTGCATTGCCGTAGAAACAGAAAGCGGTGAGATTTTTGCTCCCTGCAACGGAACAATCAGTATGGTTGCTCAAACACATCACGCATTTGGAATTAGGTCGGATGCCGGAAACGATATTTTAATACATATCGGTATTAATACTGTCAGTATGAACGGAAAAGGCTTTGAATGTGACTTGCAGGTAGGGCAGAGGATAAGTCAGGGCGAACAACTGATGCGGGCAGATGTGCCGTTGATAAGAGAACAAGGTCTTTCACCCATGGTCATTCTTGCATATTCAGCAAAATAATCAATTAGTAAAAAATAAAAAAAGCTTGATGTTTTTGATGCATCAAGCTTTTTTAAATGGTGCCGGAAGCGGGGGTCGAACCCGCACCCTGTCGCCAGGACTGGATTTTGAGTCCAGCACGTCTGCCAATTCCATCATTCCGGCGAACGACAACATAAATATTATACTCATTGTACCACACTTTGTCAAGACAAATTTAGTATTTTTTGTTTTTTATATTAAAAAATAAAAATACTTTCGGAAAATATTTAAAACTTAAAGCGTTATATACGGCTCAATTTTTTCAAAAACTCTTTGACCGATTCCTCTTATGTTCATAAGCTGTTCAAGAGAAGTATATTCACCGAGCGCATTTCTGTATGCTATAATCTGATATGCAAGATTATAACCGATTCCGTCAATAGTTTGCAGTTCATCAATGGTAGCAGTATTTATATTTATCCTCGTTGTAATCTGTTTCATAGCCTGAACAGCCTTTTCAGATTCCTGATTAGTTGTTGTTTCAACTGTCGAAGATATTACAGGTTGCTCATTGTACGGCAAATCCACAACATTAAATACTATAATAGCCGCTGTAACCAACATTGCAGCGGCAAAAACATATCTCTCGAATTTAGAGTCATACTCCATATTATTCTTCTTCATTAGATTTCTTTGTTCTTCCGGCATTTATAAGAATCAGAGCAGCACTTAAAATAAGCAAAACTGCAACAGTAACTCCGACTATTTTAATTATTTTTGCTTTGGTAGCTGCTTTATCACTGCTTTCAATAAAAAACTCACTACTTTGAATTTCTTCTGTTGTGGTTGTAGTTGTCTTTTTATTATTATTGGTCTTGACAGTAGTAGAAACCTCGACATCAGCATAAAATTTTGTTGTTACCGCTTCAGTTGCATATGTTTTTTCAGTAGTAGTAATTGTTGTTGCGGCAGTAGATGAAGCGGCGACAGTAGTTTCTGTTTGTTTTCGTGCTATGTTTGTAACACAAAATCTTTTTGAAAGATTTGATTTCCCGTCACGGATAAAAGTATAGAAAAACAGATTATCAGCAATACCGGCTTTGAATACAAGTCTCATTTCAATAAAAAAATTATTACTGCGACTTGATGTTTCCCAATCAATTTTCAGCAAATCATTTTCTGAAAATGTTGTACTGTGATCGACACCAAAGTCGTATGTTCCGACACCGGATATAGAAAGTCTTACTTTACAGTCATCTATGTATCCGTCTTCGCTACCGTCAGTACAACAATATGCAAGCATCAATGTATTATCATCAATTCTTCTTGTTTTAATTGACGCAAAGCTTATGCTGTTTTCTGATTGACTTGTATTATAAGCCAACACATCTGTAACACAACCCTGCCATTCGAGAAAAGAAACTATACCGTCAATAACATGATGAGAAGCAGCGAACGAATTTATTGTACCTGTAAACAATATAACAACAATAATTAACGAAATAAGAATAATATGAAAAAATTTTTTCATATTTAAAACTCCTTTTTTTAACAAATACTTGAATTTTTTACATTTTTTTGATAAAATATAAGGGATGCGGATATGGCGGAATTGGCAGACGCGTTAGATTTAGGATCTAATATCAACCGATGTGCAGGTTCAAGTCCTGTTATCCGCACCATTTAATTTTAAGCAAGTGCTGATTTTAAAGATTAGTGCTTGCTTTTTTATTCTTTAAGAACTTGAAGGATGGGCGGCACAGAGCAATCAGTCCTGTGGACTGTTGCGACCGCGAGCGACCAAACCGCCTCGGGCGGTTTGGGTCAAGTCCTGTTATCCGCGCCAACAGATAAGGTTTTAATCTAATTAATTTTATCACATATTTTAATTAAACGCAATATTTATTTAATTCATTTGGAAAAATTTTCAAAAAATTTCTCTGTTGTAATATTTTCAGGTCTGTTAAATCTGCCTATGGTGTATAAACAATCAGCATCATATCTGTATAATGTATTAATTCTTTCTTCACAAGTAAGTGCGGCAGA
>JAZUIT010000126.1:0-6615 GCA_045642385.1 Acutalibacteraceae bacterium | reverse complement strand
CCCTCGGAAAAACATATATTTGCATGTGTAATACTCTTGTTGATAAAAATTCTTATATTGGCGTTGAATACTATATCATCGGTGATAAAGATTTATTTGATTTTATGTATTCTAAAAAAGACGAATTAGAAAATATGGTTGGATTTGGATTTGAATGGTTAAGATATGATAATAAAAAAGCGTCCAGAATTATATCTAAAATTGACGGTTTGAATTTTGACGACCACTCAAACTATAATGAACTGATACAGGAAGTAATCAAAAAAGTAGTAAAAATGCGTTCTGCATATAAAAAAATAATAATGTAACCTATTGTGTATTTTACAGCAGACTGAAAAATTAAAAATAAAGTTTAAGATGCTGATAATTATGGAAAACATTGTAAATACAAGGTGAAAACGCAAATGCAGCAAATTAAAAAAATAATTTATTACAAAGGAAAGTCAATCGACAAACCGCTTATATATGTGTTGCGCTGTAAAAACGGCGATTTGCTGATTGACACCGGAAATCAAAAAATTACACATCAAGTTGACAGATGGATTCGTCAGAATAAATTTCATATAAAATGGATATTTTTAACCCACGGACATTTTGACCACACATGGAATGCTCAGTTTTTAAAAAGAAAATACGGGGCTAAGGTTATTTTGCATGAAAAAGACCTGCGTATTTTTTGTATGGCTGAGCCGGGGCGGCTTTACTCTTCCTCTGAAAAGAACGACAAAATCACCGCAGTGGCGAACAATGAGCTTTCGGATATAACAGCACCGTTTTGCAAAGTCGATTATGCTCTGACCGACAGCGACGGTGACTTTCTCAGAAAGCTCGGTTTTGATGCTGATATCGTGATGCTGCCCGGTCATACAGCCGGTTCGATGGGAATTATCAGCGGTCGGGTACTTTATTCGGGCGATGCGGTTTCCGCTAAGCACGGCGATTATTATACTGCAATATTCGGGGAACAATTCGACGGAATTTTTGAAAGCGAAAAGAAAATTTTTAAGATAAATCCCCTTGTAATTGCTCCCGGACACGGTCAACTTATAGTCAACGAAAAGGCTTTTTGATAATTTTTGAGATTTTATAAATAATTACTCCTTTTCAGCTTTTCTGAGCATAAACCAAGTTGTTGAGCCAAGCTCTTCAACTGTATGTTTTTTTATTGTTTCAAAGCCAAAGTGGGTGTAAATTGCGGCATTGCGTTCGGTGTTGGTGAAAAGAAAAACATCTCTGTCCTGTTGATCAAGTTCTTTGAAAAGCTGACGCATCAGCTTTGAAGCGAGTTTTTGTCCCTGGCGGGGTGTTTGAACTGCAAAAGCTTCAATATAAACTGTACCCTCTCTGAATTTGAAGTCTTTTTCGTCTTCACCGATATATTGCAAAATTTCGGTGAAGTTATCGCCGACCTCTCTTGTTTCAAGCGCTGCAAACTTATTGCCGAATTCAACTATATCAATTTCAGCCGAACGGTCAACGGGTGTCAGTATCATTACGGCGGAATAGTCATCATTCGTTAAAACAAGTCCTACATTTTCGGCGTTGTTTATCCACGCCTCCGAAAAATCATTATAGATTCTCATAAAAGAAGAGTGTGATGCGGGAACAGCCGGAACAGGATATTTGTAGTCGGCAAAGGCTTGGGTTACGGTAAGTGATGCTAATTTGTGGTCGATTTCGTTTTCGACAAGGCGAAATCCTTCTGGTAAATTTTCAAATAAATTTAAGTTATTCATAGTGACCCCCAAAAAATTCTTAATAACATTACACGGTTATTATACTTGAAAGCAGAATATATTTCAAGTGTTTTCCGTTTTTTCATTATTGACTTTTCATTAAAAATGTTTACTGAAAAGTATTCCGATGACGGCGGTACATATTTCGGAAAGCCCAATAACGGTGCGGATTGGTGTTTTGTAAAACAAATCTCAGACAAGTGGTATTATTATGAGTTACATACGGGTTAAATAAAATTTTATAAGCCGGCATTTTTAATAATCTAAAATGCCGACTTTTTTTGTTTTTATTAAAAAATTTATTTAGCAGATACATATTAATTCAAAGTTGCTATTGCAAAATTCAGATATCCTGCAAATATTACCCACAGAATATACGGGACGAGAAGATATGCAGACAGCTTTGAGATTTTTGAAAATTTATATGATGTTATGAGAATTAAAGCCCACAGTATCACAAGCCATACGAAGGAAAACCAATATGATTTTAAATTGAAGAAAAATATTGTCCATAAAAAATTAAAAATCAGTTGTACGCAGTAGAATTTCAACGAATTTGTTACGGCTTCCTGCTTTGCACCGGAGGTTAGAACCAGATAGGAGGATATACCCATTAAAATATAGAGTATTGTCCATGCCACCGGAAAAAGCCATGAGGGCGGTGCAAGCGGCGGTTTGTTCAAGCTGTCGAACATTTCCATACTGCTTGATGAAAGTAATGCTGCCAAACCTCCGACTATCAGCGGAACAGCAATACATAAAGCTAAAACTTTCCATTTATTTTTCATATAATCACTCCCGGCGAGTATTAATTAGGAATTAGGAATGAGGAGTGAGGAATTGAAGGCGGGCAAAGTTCACACCTGTTTTAGCAGTTACACATTAATTTTTCATTCTTAATTCCTGATTCCTCATTGAAAAACCTATTAATAGTATATTTATTATTTTGCGTAATATGAATAAAAGCTCATTTTTTCTGAAATAATAATTAAAAAAACAAGGGGGAGTTTTTATGAAAAATTTATTGTATATTACGGCAAATTCAAAGGATGAAAAAGTTTCAAGCAGTAAAACTGTCGGCAGGGAGCTTGTTAATTCCATTTTAAAGGAAAATCCCGATATGAAGCTGGAGGAGGTTGATTTATACAAAGACCATATTCCTCAGTTAAAGGGTTGTTATTTTGAAGGCAGAAGCGCAATTGTAAGCAAGGAAAGCAGAGAAAAATTGAGCAGTGAAGAACAAAAAGAGGTTGAATGTATTGAAAATCTCTGTAATCAGTTCAGAGATGCCGACATATATGTTCTTGCGGCGCCTATGTGGAGTATGTCATTTCCCGCACCGGTAAAGGAATACTTTGATTGCGTTATTCAGTCAGACAAAACCATAGAATTTGTTGATAACAAGCCCCACGGATTGCTTTCAAACAAGCACAGAACCTTTATTTATGTGCAGTCCTCAGGTGCTGATTTACCCTGGATAATAAAGCCTGTTTTGAACAAGGGTCTTAATTATATAGAAGATATTGTGAAATTTATTGGAATAGAAAACTTTATTGAGCTTCCTGTTTCCGGTACGGGAACTTCGGAGGATGAACGCCTGGAAGCTATACAAAAAGCGGAAAGCAAAATCGACGGTATCGTTCATAAATTATTTGCCTGATTATATTTACTTTTATGAGATAATGTGTTATACTTTTAAATGATAAAGTAAAAGTATGTGAGGTATTATCATGAACGAAGCATTAAATAATGAGGACATCAGAGATTTATTTACAGCTATTTTAAATGTTGAAACTATGGAAGAAGCTTATGCTTTTTTTGAGGATTTATGCACTGTTACCGAGCTTGAAACTTTTGCACAGAGATTAAAGGTTGCAAAACTGCTTATGTCAAAAACCGTTTACGGCGAAATTGTAAGAGAAACCGGTGCAAGCACCGCCACAATCAGCCGTGTAAACCGTTCATTACAGTACGGCTGCAAGGGCTATCAGAAAATTTTAGGAAAGTACGAAAAATAATGTCTTCCTATTCTGATTTTTCAAGATTTTATGATGAACTGACCGACAATGTGGATTACAAAAAAAGGGCAGATTATATCGACACCCTTATTAAAGAAAACTGTGACAACTGCGAAATAGTGGTTGATTTGGCTTGCGGTACCGGCAGTCTTACCCTGGAGCTTGCAGAAAAAGGTTATGATATGATAGGTGTTGACTGTTCAGAAGCTATGCTTACGGAAGCTCAGAACAAGGCATATAATTCCGAATTTTCCGTAATGTTTCTGTGCCAGAAAATGCAGGAGCTGGATTTATACGGTACTGTGGATGCGGTGGTCTGCACACTTGACAGCATTAATCATCTGACATCGGAAAAAGATGTTCTCAAAACATTTGAAAAAGTTTCTTTGTTTATGAATAACGGGGGAGTGTTTGTCTTTGATATAAACACTCCTTATAAACATAATGAGGTACTGGGAAATAATACCTTTGTGTATGAAACAGAGGATGTTTTCTGTGTATGGCAAAACGAGCTTGTCGGTACCGACACCGTTGAAATTACCCTTAATTTTTTTGAAAATGAGGGTGATACTTATGAACGGTACATAGAAAGCTTTTGCGAAAGGGCATACAGCACCGGGCTGCTTGTTTCAATGCTTAAAAAAAGCGGCTTCGGCGAAATAAAAATATATGATGAAATGACAGAAAACGAGCCGCAGGAAAATTCCGAAAGGCTGTTTTTTGTAGCAAAAAAGGTATAAAAATGGGAAAGCTTACAAGATGTATTTCCGAGGACGGAACATTATTGATAATGGCTGTTGATTCAAGGGATATTGTTTCAAGAGCCGCAGAAATTCATAATACCACCCATGTTGCCTCCGCCGCTTTGGGCAGATTGCTGACGGCAGGAATTTTCATGGGTGCTTCTTTAAAGGGTAAAAATGACAGCATTACGTTAAGAATAAACGGCGGCGGACCGGTAGGTTCCGTTATTGTTGCCGGTGACTCACAGGGTAATGTGAGGGGTTATGTTACAAATCCTCATGTTAATTTACCCTTGAAGAAAAACGGCAAGCTGGATGTCGGCGGTGCTGTCGGCACGAACGGAAATTTAACCGTAATTAAGGATTTGGGATTAAAAGAACCTTATGTGGGACAAATACCTTTGGTATCCGGTGAAATTGCGGAGGATATTACCGCATATTACGCACAAAGCGAGCAAATTCCCACGGTGTGTGCATTGGGCGTCCTCTGTCACGAGGGACAGATTGTTACGGCAGGGGGATTTTTAATTCAGCTTTTGCCTACGGCACTTGACAGCACCATTGACGAAGTGGAAAAATGCCTGCAAGATATAAAGCCGGTCACAACAATGTTGGGCGAAGGTCTTACACCGGCGGAAATTTGTAAAACTGTTCTGCCTGCATTTGATTTACAGGTGCTTGACGAATCGGAGGTTGTATACCGCTGCGGTTGTTCGAGGGAAAGAGTAGAGCAGGCATTGTTAAGCACCGGTGAGGAAGAGCTCAGAGATATGGCAAATGACGGGGAAACGGAAGTTACCTGCCAATTTTGTGACAAAGTATATAAATTTACAAAGGATGATTTACTATCTTTATTAGAAAGAGGAAAAGAAGAATGAAGTATTTTTTTGATACAAAGGTTTTCAGCTCACTTGCAAAGGTCTTTCCCGACGGAATGCCAAAGGATATGCAGATTGATGAAGTACAGCTTCTTAAAAATGAAAGGGAAAGCTTTCAGGTGGCTTATTTTGCACATTACGGCAGAAAGAGCGGGCAGCCTAACCTGAAAAGAATTGAAATTATATCGGATATTTCTGATTACATAGAGGTTTACAGAGTGGGGAATATTTATTCTAATTTCCCGATTTATGAAGATAACGACCATGACTGTGTTAAAACCACAGCCGGTGTTTTCCCGGATTTGCTTACACCCTGCGGTGAATTACCCCGTACAATCTATGATTCATGGCAGACATTCTGGTTTGAAATTGATCCGCAAAATAAGGTTGAAGCAGGTGTATATGATGTTACGGTACGCTTTGTTTCCGAAAAGGATACAGTTTTGGGCGAGGAAACAATTAAAGCGGAAATAATTGATGATGTGCTTCCTGAGCAGGAGCTTATTTCAACCCACTGGTTTCATTCCGATTGCCTTGCAGTTTGGTACAGGACTGATGTTTTCAGTGATGAATATTGGAGAATCGTTGAAAACTTCGTAAAAACCTATGTGAAATACGGTCAGAATTTAATTTTGACGCCCTTGTTCACTCCTCCTCTTGATACGGAAATCGGAAGTGAAAGACCTACCGTTCAGTTGGTGGATGTGGAGAAAAACGGTGATGAATATAAATTCAGCTTTGCGAATTTTGAAAAATGGGTTGATATGTGCCTGAGAAACGGTATAAAATATTTTGAAATGTCCCACCTGTTTACACAGTGGGGAGCGGCTCACGCACCCAAAATTATGGCGACCGTCGACGGTGAATATAAGAGGATTTTCGGTTGGGAAACCGATTCCGCCGGTGAGGAATATGCAAGCTTTTTGAGAGCTTTTGCACCTGCAATTATTGCGGAAATTGATAAGTTGGGTATCAGAGAAAAATGTTATTTCCATGTTTCCGACGAGCCGACAAAAGAAAATATCGAAACTTATGCACCGGCAAGTAAAATTGTACATGAGCTTTTCGGTGAGTTCCCGATTATTGATGCTTTATCGCATTTTGAATTTTATGAAAAAGGCGTTGTTACTCTGCCGATACCAATAACAAGCAGTGCAGATGATTTTAAAGGCAAGGTGCCTCAGTTGTGGACATATTTTTGCTGTGGACCTTATGTGGATTATGCAAACAGATTTTTTGC
>JAZUIT010000125.1:0-3816 GCA_045642385.1 Acutalibacteraceae bacterium | reverse complement strand
TAAAGTTTTCTGTTTAATTATAGAATCGCAAATATCATTTTTTATTGTTCTGAAAAAAGCAATAGCTTTTGCAATAGTGCTCTTTCCTGAAGCTTGAGGACCGGTAAGAATTGTAAAATCAGAAACATCTAACTCGCAGTATGAAATAGGACCAAATTTGTTTAATAAAATTTTGTGCATTATTAGACCTCCAAACAATATTTAGTGTAAATATTAATAAATAGCTATTCTTTATGCTAATGTTCAAATCTTTTTAAATATTATAATACAAATACTATTATTTTACAACAATGCTTTACTTTTATGTCAATTGCTATAAAACTATAGTATCTCTTCTCGTTGATTTAAGTTTTGTTTCTTCTTCCACTCCTCAAATTCTTTTTTGCCTTCCTCAGATTCAAAGAATGAAATAATATCCGGCAGCATAACATCAACTATTGATTCGACAATTTCATCGGATAAAACCAATTCCGCTTTTGTACTTTTCCAAGTAAAGCGTAAACGGATAAAAAGCTTTTTCAATAAAGATAACTTATCATAATTTTTGATTTCTTCCCATTCCGGAACAAGAGCGAATGCAACTTCTTTTTCAATATCGTTATGATAATCCTGTATGTAAAAGCACAAACGGGAACGCTCAAAAGAACGATAATCAACATGGTCTGTTGCTAAAATTTCGTTCAGTGCTAACGCCGCACGACTTTTTAATATTGAACTTTCCATTTTTACACATCACTCCTTTTCGGCGGGTTTTAGGGTGTCAAGCCCTGACAAGTGTATTTGTGCTGTAACAAATACGATGCTTGATAAGACAATCCCGTGATTGAATTTCAAGCATCCAAGCGAATTTGGTGCACCTAATTCATTGCTTGATAAGACAATTCAAAACAATCGGAATTATTATTTAATTTCTTTGTCTAAATACACACGAGAACCCGTTGCACCTTTTTGTCCTTGATATTTTCCTTTATACGGATTCAATGCTTTATCGTCCATTTTTGCAAAAACAAGCTGCCCAACTCTTCTTCCTGCTTTAAGCTCTATGGCACAGCGGTTTGCATTGTAGAGTTCAAGAGTAATTTCACCCTTAAAACCGGGGTCAACCCATCCGGCATTTTGAATAAACAAACCCATTCTGCCTAAAGAACTGCGACCTTCAACAAAAGCAGTTAAATCATCAGGCAATTCAAAATATTCCATTGTAGTCGCAAGAACAAATTGATTCGGCAAAAGTATATAACTATCGCTTATGATTGTTTTATATTTGATTTCTTTATCCATTTGAATAATTCCGGTTGAAGAATCTTCAACTATTGCAAATATATTGCCTAAACGAATATCTACACTCGCAGGCTGAACCTGCTCTTTTTCAATCGGTTCTGCCACAAGAGTTTTTTCCTCTAACATTTTATAGATTGTTTTGTCTGATAATATCATTTTTGCTATCTCCTTTAGTATTGAATAAAAATATCTTCTCAGTATTCTCCTGTGTCAATAAGCGGCTTTACAATACCTACATAATCATGAGCTTTACCGGAAAACGTTTCGGGATTTATGGGGTGATGAATATTATATAGTATTCCGTTTTCTTCAACACGGTTATCAAGATGTGCCTCATCAATATGAATATTCACAATTTCAAGACAAACAATTACATGATCATCGCCATGTTCAATTTCTTTTTTCCACGAAAAAGTACATTCAAGATTCATAAAGCATTCGTCTATCATAGGTGCATTAACTTTTTCGGCAGATACAACAGTAAGATCGGATTCGGTTATTTCATCAATATCAAACTGATTATTTTTTATTGTTTGCATGGCTTTATCATAAAGATCTGCAGACATAAAGTTTATAACGGCACATTTCTCTTCCCTCAAAGTTTTATATAAATGACCTTTTTTATTTACGCTTGAAAGAATTGCATAAAAGCGTCTGCCTTTATCTCCTGTTGTAAAAGTTGCCCATGATTGCATACAGGCATTAGGCTTTCCGTTTGATTTATAAGATGTAACAAGAAACATCGGACTTGGAACAGAAGTTACAAATTCAAGCCAACTAAAGCCGAAAGACTCAAGCTTTTTCATTGAATCCGGTGTAGTGTAATATTGATATTTCATATATTTTCGCTCCTTAATCACAAGCTTTCGTACCCGCAAACATATTGATAAAAGTTATATCTGTATGTTATAAAGTTTATCATATATTACGTTTTCAGTCAATTACATAAGAAAAACATTTATGTAAAATACTATTGACAAACATAAAACAATTTGCTATAATTCTATCAAATCATAATTTGTCAAATCTAATTTATTGAAGGCTGTGAGTTGTATGTTTATCGGAAGACAACAGGAGCTTAATTTCCTTGAAACAAAATATAAAAGCAATAAAGCTGAGTTTATTGTGCTGTACGGAAGACGACGTATAGGTAAAACAGAAACATTAAAAGAGTTCTGCAAAAATAAGAAAAATGTTTTTTATGCAGGTCATGAGTGTACAAATACTGTTCAGTTAGAGGAATTTTCAAAAGCAATTTTCGCTCTTCAGCCTGAAACAAGCAGATATTTTGATTCTTTTAAAAATTGGTTTGATGCTTTTTCATTTATTGCCGATTACAATTTCGAAGAAAAAATTATAGTTGTAATTGACGAGTTCCCTTATGTATGTAAAGGGGATAAAAGTATTCCGTCAATACTTCAGAATCTTTGGGATCACAAGCTGAAAGAATTAAATATTATGCTGATAATCAGCGGCAGCTCCGTCAGTTTTATCGAGGATGAATTGCTCGGAGCAAAAAATCCGCTTTACGGCAGAGCAACGGGAATATATAAAATGGAACCTATGCCGTTCCCGGATGCCGTTAAATTCTTTCCGAATTATTCAAACGAAGATAAAGTTCTTGCATATTCTGTTCTCGGCGGCATTCCGCATTACCTTATGCAATTCAACCCCGATGCAGATTTAGAAACGAATATAAAGGAACAGATACTTACAAAAGGTAATACACTGTATGACGAGGTCGAATTTCTGCTCCATCAGGAGCTTCGTGAAACAGCCGTTTACAATGCGGTGATACAGGCAATAGCTCTCGGCAACTGTGCATTTAACGATATATATAATAAAGTGCAGATAGAAAAACCGAAGTTGAGCGTATATCTTAAAAATCTTATCGAACTCGGTATTGTTGTGCGCGAATTTCCGGTTATGACGCCGTCTGCTCAAAAGGTTAATGTTAATCGCGGGGAATATCGCGTAACCGATAACTTTTTCAGATTTTGGTATGCTTATATTTATTCGCATTATTCCGATATTGAAGCGGGCGATATTGAATATTTATGGAATGCCGTTGTTAAAAGAGAACTGCATTTCTTTGCCTCAAAAACATTTGAGGCTATGGCAATAAGCTATATGCGAAAGCTTCGCCGTTCAGGCGATTTACCGTTTATTTTTGACACAATCGGCCGTTGGTGGGGAAAGGTTACTCACAAAGACGAAAACGGAAAGCCTTATACTGTAAGCGAAGAAATTGATGTGCTTGCCACAGATAAAGACGAAAAAAATTATATTATCGGCGAATGCAAATTTACAAATGAGCCATTTGACCTTGCACAGTTAAAGGCTTTGCAGAAAAAGCTTGAAATTAACGGAGAAAAATACTGGTATCTGTTTTCATTGAACGGCTTTACAGACGCAGTTAAAGATGCTGCAAAAGAAAACAACAATATTAGGCTTGTTACACTTGATGATATGTTAGATTAACAGCGGTATCGTCTTATCAAGCAATGAATTTGGATATCACAAATTCGCTTGTCA
>JAZUIT010000124.1:0-2884 GCA_045642385.1 Acutalibacteraceae bacterium | reverse complement strand
GCAACGATTATGAAAGTATTCTTTCCAGAAAGCTTGACTGCGATTTCCTCAATCTCGGTTTTTCGGGAAACGCAAAAGGGGAGCTCACGATGGCGGAATATATCGGCGGCATTGATATGAGCGTATTCGTTATGGACTATGACCACAATGCGCCGAATCCGGAGCACCTTGCAAAAACGCATGAGCCGTTTTTCAAAGCATTCAGAAAGCTTCAGCCGGATACGCCTGTTATATTTGTTTCACGCCCCGATCAGGTTGATAGTGCCGACAGAGCGGAAAGATTTGATATAATCAAAAAGACATATGATAACGCCGTTAATTCGGGAGATAAAAATGTTTATCTTATTGACGGCGGAAAATTCTTCGATGAGCTTGAATTCAACGATTATTCGGTTGATAACTGCCACCCGAATGATCTCGGCTTCTATTTTATGGCAAAGGGTATTGAACCCGTTCTCGGAAAGTGCATGGAGAAATAATAAAAATCGGTATGAACGGATTACCCGAATCATACCGCAGATGAAATATTTAATTGCGTTTTGGCTTCCCGTGCGATGAATGATATATTAAAATCTGCGCATTTTTGTTCCGGATTTTTCTGGTCGGAGTGTTCGTAACGCAAGTGACAAAAATCTTGATTTTAAACCGTCACCGGTACACATTCGGCTTTCTTTTTTTGCTTTATTCTTCCATCTTTTTCCTATATTCAAGACACAGCATTGTTATATCGTCAAACTGCGGCGCTTCACCCACAAATGCATCAATATCCGCACGGACAAGGGGGAGCAGCTCAGTGGGGGATTTCTGCGAATATTTTTCAAGAACCGCTGTCAGCCTGTCCTGACCGTAAAGCTTGTTTTCGGAATTTGTTGCTTCTGTTACGCCGTCCGTGTACTGGAACAGCTTATCACCCGGTTCAAAGATAACACTGACTGTTTTGTAGCACATATCCTCCATTCCGGCAAGTACAAAGCCGGGACGGAGCTTGTACAGTTCAAACAACTGCCCTTTGCGGCAAATATACGGAGTCTCATGGCCGGCATTTACGAAAATAAATTCTCCGGTTACAAGGTCAAGTACGCCCTCAAAGGCGGTGACAAAAAGCCCTTCGCTGTTGGATTCGCAAAGCAGATTATTCACTTTGGAGAAGGTCTGGTGAAGCTGTTTTTCCGGTTCGGTATGGTCCTTAATCATAGCCTTTGCAATTGCCATAAACAGAGCGGCAGGAACGCCTTTTCCCGACACATCGGCCATAACCACAGCCACATGGCTCTTGTCTACCATAAAGAAATCGTAAAAATCTCCGCCGACTTCTTTTGCCGGAGCCATTGTAGCGAACACATCAAATTCATTTCTGTCAGGGAATGCGGGAAATACAGTCGGGAGCATATTTGCCTGAATGGTACGGGCGACCGAAAGTTCGCTTTCGATTCGAGATGCCTCTGCTGAGATTTCCGCCTGACGAATTACCATTTCTTTTCCGCATTTTGCAATAAAATATGCGATTGCTCCGAAGACCGCATACTGCAAAAGCTTCGGCACAAGTGCCTGCGACATATAGAAAAAGAAATATTTTGACGGCTCAAAGCCGCCGGCGGCTTCTATTGACTGATAGACCTCCTCACCGTACGGGATAAAGGTATCTTTTGCAACGTCCACAAAGTTGAGGTCCAGTATTCCGAGCTGAAACCGTGACCCGATTGCGGCGGACAGCGTAAATGCAACTGCCGATACTGCGGCAATCCATGCCGTGTATTTTTCGGAATAATATCGAAGTGAAAGCAACAGAGGGAAAACGATAAGCAGTGCAATGTTATAAGAAAGAAGGGCATCAAGCATAGCACATACAACAATCAGCGTGCTCATCAAATAAAACTTGATTTTCGGATGGTCGCCGTGATATTTACGGTTCACGAGCGCAGCAACGCCAAAGCATATCACCGATATGGCTACAAAAACCGTAAAGAACATACGGTCAAGCAGAAAAATGCCGAGCATATTCAGCACCCAGGCAATTACCAATCCGGCGCTTAACAACAACATCGTCAAGGTCAGGAGCCTGTTTGCTTGTATCTCGTTCTGATGAAAAAGTTCTTTTACGGATTTATCCGAAGTGTCACCGCTTTTTGAATTGTGAAACTTAGACATAATGAGCCACTCCTTTTTTATTCCTTTTTGCCGTTTTGCCAAGTATAGCATATTTTCTCTGTGAAATCAAGATTTATATGACTGTCGCTTTGCAAATTATGCAGAAGAATAACAAAATATGTAAATCTATTGTATTCTTTCAAGATTGTTGATATAATCAATATTAACATAATGGGGGGATGTTTGATGAAACAGCAAAAAAAGCAATTTCTCCTAACCTATGCAGGAGGACAGGGGACGGTTCATTGTCTTAAGTGATAAATGATATATTAAAACTGCGGATTTTTGTTCCGGATTGTCGGAATAATACATATTTCTTTGTGCCCGAAAAAAATAAAAAAGTCCCGAAACCGTTGAGTTTCAAGACTTTTCAGTAGTGATTATACTGCGAAACAGCAGAATTTGAATGAAGTCACTCGCATTCGCTCGTTAATGAAGCAAAATGAAGACGGGCTTCGCCCTAATGAAGCGAAGCCGCCCGTTTTTCTCATTCGCTCTTTTTAATTTCTTCATTAGCGCAGCGTCTTCATTTTTCATTAGCCCCAACGGGGCGACTTCATTGAAAAAGCGACAAATTTCTTGTTGAAATTTATCTCTTTTTCTGGTGCACCGAAATCGGTGAAATCCGAACCTTTTTCTGCCGCTTCAATTTCGGCAAAGGTTATTGTTTTTGAACCGTCTTTGAAATTGAATGTGATAACCATTTTGTCATCGTCAAGATAAATTGCGTTGATAA
>JAZUIT010000123.1:0-2617 GCA_045642385.1 Acutalibacteraceae bacterium | reverse complement strand
CAGAGTTGTCTTCCTAAGACCGCTTGGCCTCCGACTTTCCAGATTGGCAACATCTTCAACATAAGATTTTATTGCTTTGGTCTGGTGCATTGAATTCCAGAAATTTGATACGGACGGATAGACAAGTAAACCAAGCCCTGCCGCAAGCAGAACTATTAACAATATTGTAGTAAAATTACCTTTCTTTTTCTTCATGGTTTACCCCGTCTTCCGAATGCGGAGCTGTAAAAAGCTTTCCGCCTTTTACAGCTCCTGATTTAATTTTTAACCGATAAGAATAATCTGTAATTATTCAGCAACTTCTGACTTCATTCTCTTCTTTGTGATAAGAAGAATTGCGGCACCTACCACAAGAACAGAGCCTGCGCCATAGAATATTTTTGTACCCATACCACCGGTTTCGGGAAGAATTGCACCCTTACGGTTGTTTTCGATATCGCCTTCAAGAATACCGATATCGTCAACTGTACCTGTGAACATATCGCCGCCTGTCAATGATATAAGAGCAGGATTATCTGACAGAACATCATGCTCAGCGTCAACGGTAAATTCAAGGTCTTTCATTTTTGCATAGCCCTTGGGAACAGTTGTTTCTTCGAGCTTGTAGTCACCGTCATCAATACCTTTCCAGCTGAATGTATTTTCTTCTTCGTTTACAACTTCCTCGCCGACCGGTACCCAGGTACCCGCTGAATTTTTCTTATAAAGTGTAAATCCTGCACCGTTAAGAGCCTGTTTGCTTTCGTCAACCATTTCAATCTTATTTACATTAAGCTGATATGTGAAAACAATTACCTTGTCAACAGGTGTTTTGCCGAATTCATTTACTTCATCGGGTGTAGCTGTCTGGCTGATGTAGTTGGGGTTGCTTGAATACTCAAGATATACCTCGTTGGGGTTACCCGCAGCACCAATGGTTGCGTCTGTATCAAGTACTGCGTTATACTCTACCGTAATAACCGAACCTGTAGTTGCTCCTTCAGCCTTAACATCATATATGGTAACAGTAAAGTCGTTACCGTTAAGCTCAACCTTATAATCTTCATCTGCAGTAAGAGCGTCTCCGCCGGCAACCGTTACAACAAAAGACTCATCGTCAACAGCAAGGCCGTCACAGCCTGTATCGTGGAAGATAAGCTCATAGGTCTCGAACATTGAAATATCAGTGCCTATTGTTGCTTTAAGCTGGAACGGGATTGTATCACCGATATCATAGTCGGCGCTGTCCTGCCACTCTGAAAGTCCCTCGTCATTTGAGTCATTGATATCCTTAACTTTCTTCTGCAAGGTCGGAACAGATGATTTCATAGCGATATCAAATGTACCCTTACCTGTCATCTGGAGAAGCGCAAGGTTTCTGTATGTACCTGTTTCTGTGTCAGGGAACTCCGTTGTGTCAACAACGAGATAGTAACCTGCGTCAAGTGTTGTAATTCCGTTTTCAGCATCTACGCCACTGCCGTCCTTGTACTGATATGCAAGTCTTGCAAAATGCTTTGCATTGTCAGAATCGTCCGCCCACGGTGTGGTACCGTTGGCTCCGCCGATAATTGCGGCAACTTCTGCGGCTGTTGTGCAATCATCAAATGTGTCACCGAATGTTGTATCGGCTTTTAATACTGCAAGGAATTTGGCATCATCAATGCCACTGCCCCAGGTGACATTCTTGAGTTCCGTTGTACCTTCTGAGGTTGACAATGTACCTGCAAAAATCTGGAATGCTTTGTAGGTATGTTCTGTCGGAGTTGTATCAACAGCAAATGCTACTGTTGCAAAGCTGAGAACAAATACTACTGAAAAAATAATTGCTAAAACTTTTTTCATTTGAAATCTCCCTTTCATTTTGTTTTTAAATATATTTTGATATTTGCATAAGATGCAGCACGAATTGCCGCATCGGAGGTTATTGCTTTACCTCCTTTCGCCTGTACCTTTTGCAAATACCGCACATTATGGCACAAAGAATTAACAATGTGCCTAATGTATAAAAAAATGTGACACCCATACCGCCCGTCTCGGGTAAAACCATTACATATTTAGCGTTCTCAATCTGAACCTCAAGACTTCGGTTCGGTGTGTCGGCGTTTAATGATACCGTTATATCTTCAGCACTGATATATCCGTCAGGCGGAGATATTTCAGACACGGTATAATCACCGCTTTTCATACCGATGATACGGATTGTACCCTTTGTTGATGTTGTAAGCTGTGTGAGACTTCCGTTAGCTGAATATTCGTAACAGCCGTCGGAAATTTTATTGAATTTTAACGGAGTATTACCGTCTTTGATTTCAAATACTGCACCCGCAAGAATATGTTCTGTGTGGTCTTTCTCGCATTTTTTTATTACAAGTGTGTATTCAACCTCATCCTCAGGCGTATTGGTAATAACATAATTCTTATGTGCGGCACTGATTTGCTCATAAGTGATTTTTGAAATTTTGGTATCTGAGTCAAACGAAGAGCCGTCAAAAATTATATATCTCCACTGATTTCCCGACTGCCAGCTATCAGGACAAAGCTGTCCCTGAAGCTGACCGTTTGAAATTCTGAACGGTGATGAATACCAGTTACTGTTTGTACCCTTTAGTGCTTTACCGCTTGAACCGTCTATCTG
>JAZUIT010000122.1:0-2963 GCA_045642385.1 Acutalibacteraceae bacterium | reverse complement strand
CCCGTTGTGATATCGGTATTATCATGTTTATCGGTTGAAGCAAGATGCACATTGAGAGATGACAACAGAGAAAATACATTGGAATAATCATCCAACATTGTCAAGTGCGGATACTTTCCTTCCTCAGCAGACCAAAATGCACTGTCTAAACCGTCAGGTAAACTACTGCCCGACAATTCTTCGGAAGTTGCTGCAATTACCAGTTTATTACCTTCTGTTTCATCATAATCAACAATCTTTGAATATATGCCATTATCCTTATCAATAACTGTTTTACCGATAGTTGAACAGTCATAATAATTCGTCAATTGATCTCCGAGAGAGAATGAACTGTTTACATCAGCATAAGCCACAACATATACGGGATGAATATTATCTTTTGAATTCAAATTACTGAAATCAATATCAATAAATGTTCCTCCGATAATATTTCTTTCGATATTCACATCACTGCACAAAGTACGACCGATAAATACTGTTTCTCTTGCCTGCCTTGTACTATTATCAACAAAGCCTGTCAAAACGCTTCCGTTAAACAAAGTATCTGTAATTGAAATATCTGACAGGTACGCTGCCGTGCCGAGAATACCGCCGGCATAATAATCATCAACATATACATAACTTGTTGAGAAGCTCTTGGAAATATTAACCTTTTCGGAAGCTTCGCCAACTATACCGCCCGCAACAGTTGTCTGTGCATTAACCTCAGTGGAAGTAAAGCAGCTCTCAATTGTTGTACCGTTTTCCGATATACCGATAACATTACCGATAAGTCCGCCGACATTTGAAGTACCGTTTACCTGTCCGTAAGCAACAGAACAGTTGGTAATTGACTGACATTCAACAGTACCGGCAAGACCGCCGACATTCTTACCGCCTAAGATACCACCGGCAACTGTTGAACCTCTTTCATTTTTCTTTAATTCAATATGGATGCCCGAAATATTCGCTTCGCTGCCGACATAACCGAACAGACCTACATTATCAGCCTCAGGACAATTGATATATAAATTCGTAATCTTATGTCCGTTACCGATATAGGTTCCGTTAAACTTATTCGCTTCTGAGCCTATTGGCATAAAGTCAATAACCTTGCCACTGTCATCAACAAGATTAATATCCTCTGACTGTTCAAAATACTTTCCGGAAGTTTCCTGCATACCGGACAGTAATTCCAAATCATTATATGTTCTGATTTTAAACGGATCACTTTCGGTTCCGCTTCCCTCAAAGTAATTATACGAAGCAATTGTCTTAACCTTTAACCCGCCAAAGAGTTCAACTTCAACTGCTTCGGTACAGGAATCATCAAAAGTAACTACAACATTTTTGTTAGCAGTATCATACTCTCCGAAAACGACTTTTGCACCTGATTTTACTGCTGTATCAATATCCGTTACTGAAAGCTTACTGCCGCAAACTTCAATATCTTCATTATCGTAGCTGTCCTTAACATATACTGTAAAGCTCTTATTGCTCTGACCGTTTACGGAAATAATCTCGGAATAACTGCCATCAACAGAACCTACACAGAACTTAACAGGCGAAACAATTTTATTATCACCGTCAATATATAATGATACATCTTTTGCTATATCTGAATTTTTAATACTATTGTTCAATGCAGTATTATTAACAAAAACAATATCATCGGGATATGAAGAATAGTAAATATCTTCAAATGTATTGCTGATATCATCTGCGGACAACATATTGCCCTGAACATTACCTACTATTTTTCCTTTATAGCCATTCCTCGAATTTTCAACAACAGCGGAAGTAATTGTGTTTGAAACTAACGGTTCTTCCGCATCTTCACTTCGTGCATCCGCACCATTATTTATACCGCCTATCACACCACCGGCACTATACTTACTTGACACAGTACCGCTTGCAACACAATCTGAGATTTTAATACCGTTAAGATTTGTTCCTTTTGCGATATATCCTAACAATGATGCGGCATTACCAATCAAAGAAGACGAACCATTTGATGTAATATCAGCATAGCTCTGACAACTTGTGATTACAAGCGAGCCGATAGCATTATCAATACCCAAAAGTCCACCGGCAGAAACTGCTGATGTAACATTTACTGTGCTATCCACGATACAATTTTCAATTACCAGACTTGATAAATCACCCGTTGCACTTCCGACAAGTCCGCCTGCACCGCAAGCAGATGCCGAATACCAGTTACCGTCCATAGTAACCGCAGACTCACCGGTAACACTGCAATTCGCAATTTTGCCGTTTTCAGCCACACCGGCAACAATACCCACATTTGATTTACCTGTTGCAGTACAATTTGCAAAATTAACAGAGTCAATCGTGCCGGTAAGTACATCGAAGAAACCGACATTTATTTTATCATTGGTTGAGCTGAGCTTTAATCCTGTAATTGATTTTGCTTCTATTGATTTTTCATTCTTGTTATAACCGAAATAATTAACTGTAACACCGTTTGTAGAAACAATACTACTTGGGATTTCAGTATAATCAATAACCGACAAATCAGCAGTCTGTCCGAAATACAAAGTATCATCATCTGTTGTGGCGCTAGCTGCGGCACTATTTATATAATTCTGCATTGTTTCCCAATCTTTAATGGTATTAATAAGATAAGGATCACTTTCGGTTCCGCTACCCTCTAACTCTCCGTTTTCAGTCTTAAACGGAATAGAAACCTTTATACCGCAGTCATATTCGAATATGATATCAGTCATACCGATAGCAGAATCTTTAAGATAAACTGAAAGACTGCTGTAATTTCCCTCATCATCACTTGTGGCATTAAATCCTACTAATTTTGAATTTTTTGCTGTGGCATTAATAAGCTTAAATTCGTTTGCAAAATCAGAACCGTCAGATTTTAAAATACCGAAATCAATAATATTACCGGAAACAGACATACCGTCCGGAAGTGCCTTAACAATTGCAACAGTAAGTTGGTTCTCAGTAAC
>JAZUIT010000121.1:0-4755 GCA_045642385.1 Acutalibacteraceae bacterium | reverse complement strand
AATGGCATCACGAACAATCTGCGGAATATCAACATAACACTTTGTTGTAATTTCACCCATAACCATAACCTGTCCGGTGGTACAGGTTACCTCGCAAGCCACACGAGCCTCGTTATCCTGCTCATAAATTGCATCAAGTATTGAATCTGAAATACGGTCGCAAACCTTATCCGGATGTCCCTGAGTTACCGATTCCGAAGTAAATAATCTTTTTGACATAGTAAAAATCCTCCTTAAACTAAAAAACGCCCTCGCAGTACACCGAGAGCTAAAAACCTTATCTTTCGGTACAGTACACGGCAGATAAACACATTGTGCCGTGTGTATTTCTTACAGTACACGAAACTATAATCAGCAAAACATTCAACAATATGAATATCACCAAAAAACAGTTTTAAAATGACAAATTTTTTTCACAGACAAGGCAACAAGCACAGCAATGCTGTCGCATTGCGAGCATTGTTAACGCAGTATGTGGGAAAATTTGTGTTTTAAAACCGCGATGTGTTTGTCTGTCGTGTACTCAAACCGCAGGATTTAGCACCTTGCATTTTACTTTTGCAGGTTGCCGAGCTTCACAGGGCCTGTACCCTCCGCTACTCTCAATAAGGGTGTTTCGCAAAGCGAAAACTATTAAATTATGAATGTATTATACACCAAAAGACTAAATTCGTCAAGGGTTTATTATTTTTTAATGCCTTTCAGAATCGGTGAGATTTTTTTATAAACTAAAAATGTCACCGCAACGCTTATCATACCCTTCACAAAAGTGAACGGAACATTGAAGATGAGTAATGCTTCTATAAGGCTGTCAACGCATGGTAAAATCATATTGTAAGCTTTGACTATTGCTTCAAGCGGCATAAAATTTTCATAAATAGGATAAACAATAAAATAATTTGTAAAGACACTTATTCCCGACATAAGAACAGCACCGACAAGCGAGCCGATAAAAGCTCCTTTTCTTGTTTTCATTTTTTTGTAAATTAATCCGGCAGGAAGAACAAAAGCACAACCCAAAATAAAATTGGAAAGCTCACCTATTCCCATAGTATTCGTACCAAAAAGATGGATAAGATTTTTAAAAAAGCATACTGCCACACCCCAAAAAGGTCCCAGCACAAATGAAGTTATAAGTGCCGGAAGCTCAGAAAAATCCATTTTAATAAATGACGGCATAACGGGAACGGAAAACTGCAAGTACATTAGAATTGTTGCCGCTGCCGCCATTATTGCCGTAACTGTCATACATCTGATTTTTGATACATTACTACTCATTTTCATCACCAATATAAAAAATCCCCCGTAAAAATACGGGGGTCAATTTAACACTAATCTTCTCTCATCCGGACTCTACCGTCGGCTTTGGAATTTCACCAAATCAACCACCCTGTGGCTCGCAGGCTTTAGCAAACAGTAGTTTGCTTTACTGCCGGTTGGGACTTGCACCCACCCCCGAAGATAACTATATTTTATCACGATAATTTTTTTTGTCAAGCATATCAAATTTTTTCTTCATATTTCCTAAAATTTTCTTTTCCAATCTCGACACATAGGAACGGGAAATGTCAAGTTTTTTGGCAACCTCTCTCTGAGTCAGAGGCTTTTTACCGTTAAGACCGTACCGCATAATTACAATTTTCTTTTCCCGTTCATCTTCAATTTCCGAAATGAATTTTTTGAGATATTCCGTTTTCATTTTTAAATCAATATCTTCGATAATTGTATCGTCCTGACTTATTACATCCATTAAAGTTAAAGGATTTCCCTCGCTGTCGGTTTCAATGGGTTCACTGAATGAAACATCCTTTTCGGTTTTCTTTTTGTTGCGGAAGTACATTAAAATTTCATTTTCAATGCACCGTGCCGCATAGGTTGCAAGTCGTGTGCCCTTTTCATAATCAAAGGAATTTATCGCTTTTATTAAACCGATTGTACCTATGGAAATTAAATCATCCTGCTCCTGAACATTCTGATTATACTTTTTAATAACATGAGCTACAAGCCGCAGATTGTGTTCAACCAATTCATCCTTGGCGGACATATCACCGCTTTTGAATTTTTTGAAACATTCCTTTTCCCTCTCCTGAGAAAGAGGCGGCGGAAATGAGCTTCCGGGGCTTAAATGCAAAGCTAAGTAAAGTAAATTTTCACATATAATTCCCAAAATATTTGCAAACAAAAAAATCCCTCCTACCGAATATTATGCCGGCGGAGGAGATTTTATTATTCTGTTTCCGTAGTGGTTTCAAATTTATCTGCCGAGTAATCATACAAATAATCGTGAACCAACTGCCTTTGCTCGTCCATATCTGCTGCAATAACGGACTGACCGTCAAACTCATCATAATACCATGTGTCTTCAAAAGGAATTTGCGTCTGAATAATGTCATATTTCAGGTAAGAAAAAACCGACTCAAATCCCAAAAGTGTCAAATTCATTGAGGGAATATTTGTTGTGATTTTCGGCAAAACCTCTGATGTGTTACCCATAATTTTAAGGACATTGGGACTTTTCGCTTTATTTATCAATGATGTTATTACCTTACGCTGTCTTTTTGTACGCATAAAATCGCTGTCAAGGTAACGGATACGGCTGTACAATAAGGCTTCCTTACCGTTCAAATGAACACTTTTTCCTGCCGGAATATCCAAAAAGCCCTGCTGGGTTTGCATAAACTCTGACTCTGCCTCGGTTACTTCAACATCAATTCCGCCTAAGCTGTCAATCAAAGAAATAAAAATATCAAAATCTACCATTGCGTAGCCGTCAATTTTAATTCCGAAATTTTTCTCAATAGTGTAAACCGTAAGCTCAGGACCACCGTATGCACAGGCGGCATTCAATTTTGCACTGCCGTTGTCGGGAATTTCAACCCACAAATCTCTCATAAAAGAAAGCATTTTGATTTTTTTATTGATGCTGTCAATGGATATGAGCATATTTGTATCCGACCGTGAGCTGTCATTTTCCGCTTTATCAATACCGACGAGCAAAATATTTTTCACTTTGCTGTTACTGTACAATTCAGAGGATGAAACATAAGGATTATTGTGTCCCGTATTGTCCTGATGATTCAGCTTTGTTGTCAGCATATAAACATAGCCGAAAAGACAACAAAACAGGATAGCACCTATAAGAATAATTGAAACAAGTATTTTACCGAAGGATTTTTTCTTCTTTTTCTTTTTCGGAGGCGGGGTTTTCTTTTTACCCGAACTAACATTTTTGTAATTTTTAGGGGGAACTTTTGCTCGTTGAGGAGTTGCAGGTCTTTGCGGTTCATCACCCTCTATAAAAGGGGAGGTAAGCTCTTCCTCATCGTCAAAGCGCATTGAAGTGTAAATATCACTGTATTCATCGTCGTAATTATTTCTGCCGGTATCATAATCTTCATAATGACGCATAGGCTCGATAAAATCCGGATTTGACGGCGGTGTAGATGCAGTTCTGTAATATTCTTCATCACTGAGATTTCTTGTATCACGGGGTTTCTTGCGATTGGTACTTGAAAAAATATCTTCAAATGCTTTTTTATTGCTTGAAGAATAAAAATCGTCCACAGCGCAACACCTCCCTGTACAAAAAATAACAACAGTAGTATTTTACAATAATTCAACAAATTTTTCAATATAAAACCGCAAATTTTCTTTTTTCTTTAATTTGCCGCTTTTACCGGATATATAATTCTATTTATAAATAAACCGCTGTTTTTTAAAATTTTTAAAAAATCTCTTAAAATCTTTGAATTTACTATTGATTTTTTCAAAGTAATGTGATATCATAGTTGAGTTGGAAAAATTATTGTTATGCGCCAGTAGCTCAGCTGGATAGAGTGTTTGGCTACGAACCAAAAGGTCGGGGGTTCGAGTCCCTCCTGGCGCGCCAAAGCGAAAACCTATCACGCATGTGGTAGGTTTTTTGCTTTGTAATGCTCATAATTCTTTTGTTTATTTTGCGATTTTTCCTGATTAATTACAAATAATAAATTAATAATAAACTTTTTGTACAATTTTAAAAAAATGATTGACATTTTACTTCACTTATGATATCATATTCTGTGCAAACGGAGAGATACCGAAGTGGTCATAACGGAACGGTCTTGAAAACCGTCGTACCGTCAGGTACCGTGGGTTCGAATCCCACTCTCTCCGCCATTTGATTTGAATATGTGTAAATAGCGTTACAAACGGAGAAGTACTCAAGTTGGTGACGAGGCGCCCCTGCTAAGGGCGTAGGTCGGGTAACCGGCGCGAGAGTTCGAGTCTCTCCTTCTCCGCCATAGGACAGCAGTATGTGGAAAATATACTGCTGTTTTATTTTTTGGCAATTTTATTTGAGACTCGAACTCTTAGTCCATCTTGTCCGATTGTTCCAAAGAACAGAGGACAAGGGACATATAATAGGATTTTTGCGTAGCAAATGAAAAGGCAACGCCTTTTCGAGTCTCTCCTTCTCCGCCATAGGACAGCAGTATGTGAAAAATATACTGCTGTTTTATTTTTGGCTCTTTGTCAACAAAAAGAGTATTCATAAAGTCAAATCCCTTATGAATACTCTTCGTAGTCGAGGCGACAGGACACAAACCCTGACAAAACCCGATATATCAATGATTTTATTTTTTTGGTAAGCAACCGTAAGCAACCGAACGATATTTCAACTTAATTTAATATAGGTTTTCAACCATTTTGACAGCTTCGGAGCTGTCTTTTTTTCTGTTTACTATCAAGCCGCTTTTCTTTAAATATTCATCT
>JAZUIT010000120.1:0-5471 GCA_045642385.1 Acutalibacteraceae bacterium | reverse complement strand
TTTTATCGGGAATATTTGAAGTTTTAATTTTAACACTTGCAATTTTAAAATCATCAATAAACTGTTCTATAGTTAGAGCAAGAATTTCTCCAAATGATTCTTCGGTGTTATACTTTGAAGATAAATCAATTCTCAAAACACCTGCTTCACCACCGAAGATTTCAACAGTTCCAATAGCTTTCCTATCAGCTTTATTGATAACTGAAAACCGAACATAATACTGATTTTGATATTCTTCTAACCAAAACTTAATACAATCTTCCATCTCGGAAACTGTAGAATAATAAAAATCACTTGTGCAGAAATCATCATTAAACTTGCTGACATTGTCTTTGTCTGAATAGCAAGCGAGCAAATCTTCTGCATCTTCTAACTTTACCAAGCGAAGAATAAATGATTCTGTTTCATAGATCGGACACTGTTCATAAACATTTTTCATAGTTATAGTTTACACTCCGTTACAGTTCATTTTTATACGCATATCCAAAATCTATCGGCGGAGAAGTTACCGAAATATATACAAATTCAGCATCACCGTCATTCAATAAGCCGTGAATATCTTTATCTGCAAATCTGACAACATCTCCTGCAGTGAAAATCATTTCTTTATCATCTGCAAGAAGCAATTTCCCTTTACCCTGAATCGCATACCATATTTGTTCAGATGTATCGTGTTTATGTCTTGGTTGACTTGCGCCGACTTCAAGATGAACTTCCGTAATTGTAACTCTTTCGCTTTTTGAATTATCGGGATTTATCAGTTGCCTTGAAACAACTCCGGGATTTGAAAATTCTTTTATTTTTTCTCGATTAATAAATTCCATTTTACTGTCAAACTCCATAGAAGTATCTTTTAATGTTTTCGGCATCAGGATAGTTAATTTCATCAATCGCCCTGATTACTTTGTCGGCATCATATTCCAAGTCAATCGTATCAATTTCAATACTTTCGTTTTCTAAATTCACGATACCTGCTCGTGCGATATTTTTATCAAGGGCAGGACATCCGAGCGAACCGACATTTATATAAAATTTATCGCTTTTGCAAATGCTTCTGTTATGGTTGTGACCGTATAAAACAATATCAGCTTCAACATCAGCAAACATCTTTTTCAAGTCGTTTTCATCAGGATTCATTTTACCGTTGATATAATGACCGTCACAATCCATACAGTAGTGCAGAACGGACAAAGTGTAGCTTTCAGATTTTATGCAAACTTTATATGGTAAATTTCTGAGAAAGTCAACCGATTCTTTTGACAACAAACTGTGTTCCCATTTGTGATGTTTCATTTCCTCATAACCCATATGTTCTTCATTGGGATATTCGGTTGGCATTTCATCGAGCAGGTATTTTTCGTGATTTCCTCGCACAGCAATCAAATTAGGAATCTGCATCAGATATTGTACTGTTTCTTCGGGATAAGGTCCGATTCCGATTATATCTCCGCAACAAATAATCTTATCACATTGCAGTTCTTGCAATTTTTCTACAATAACTTTAAGCGCAACGAGATTGTTATGTATATCTGTAATTACTCCTAATTTCATGATTTTCACCTGCCACCTATATCAATTTCGACAAAATAGTTTTAAAGTGTTTTTATGATTATATCACACGTATAGGTGTAAAACAACATTATTTTCTTTTCACCCAAACAATATCATATCCCATAACGTCAGCCATTTCGACTGCTTCGGAATATCGTAGAGAGCCTCGGCTGAGTTTGCCCGAAAAGTTAGGTACGCTGTCGCTCCAACCGTATTCAAACGAAAGCATATCAACGAGTTCACGCATTGTCATTCCTTCTTTTACGATATAAGATTTGAGTTCATTTCGTATATCCATTAAATCACCCCTTTCATTTTTTATTTATGATGCATCGTTCAATATAGGTGCTGTTCATATTCATTGTGTCGTGTGTTTGTTTGCGATTTGGTGAATTATCACACATTTCCGTGAATAGTGTTCGCTGTCCGGCGTATCACTGTTCCGTATGGATTTACATACAAAACCGTTAATTAATTCGCTGATTTCACATCCTTTCATAAATTAATCGCCGTTCTGCCCGAAGTTCGAGTTCCGACAGGCATTCCTCATATTTCTATGGGCGCTGTGCCGTCAGCCTTTCGGCTGCGCTCACTCTCTTTTGAGAGGTCATGGCGGTTTGTTCTCGTCGGACGGTCATTCAATTGTATTGTTCCGTTACCCTTGACTACATTTTAGCGAAAACATTAGCTGTTTCCCGTATTTCCAAGAGGATGGAAAAATCAAAATACACCTGCTACAAATGTAGCAAGTGCTTGTATGTTGAAGTTGCAATGTTTTTATGTGAGTAGTATAATCTTTATAGTAGACCCGATAACACTTAACACAGAATGTCGGGAAATCAGCAAAGCCTTTTGGTAGAATCAAGACAGACAAGGAGGGATAATATGGATTGGATTGTCGGAATACAACGAGCTATTGACTACATTGAGGATAACCTTACAGAAACGATTGATTATAAAGATGTTGCAAAACAGTGTTATTCATCGAGCTATCATTTTCAGCGTGTGTTCTGTATTCTTTGCGGTTATACTGTCGGCGAATATATTAGAAACCGCAGGTTAACTCTTGCCGGTAAGGAATTGGCAACAACTAATGCAAAAGTGATTGATGTTGCATTAAAATACGGATATGAAAGTCCTGACAGTTTCGCAAAAGCGTTTCAGAAGTTCCATGGTATATTACCGTCACAAGCTCGTAATAACGGCAGCAATCTCAAATCTTTTTCCCGTCTTGTACTGAAATTTTCTTTGGAAGGCGGTACAACTATGAATTACAGAATTGAAACGAAGCCTGCACTTACACTCATTGGCTACAAAAAGAGGTTCAGCGGAACACCTTACGATGCATCAAGAAAACACCAAGAAGCGGATTTCTTCACATCCACAAGAGCATCACAATGGATGCTCAAAGGAATGAGCAATGACAAGATGTCAGATTATTGCGTTCTTACTAATTTTGATGATGACGGCTACGACTTTTATATTACTGCAACAACAGACGATTACGAACGCAACAATTTAAATAACAGCGATGTTACGGGAATTGACTTTATGGAAAAGTTTAATTTTGAAGAAATCGTTATTCCCGAAACAACATATTTTGTTTTTGAAACAGAAAGAACTAAAATGCCCATTCCTGAATATTTTGAGCTCCGCAAGCAAATTGCCGCAGAGTGGTTATCTAACGACGAGTATCAGATGATAAATGCTCCCGAACTTGCAGTTTATCATTGGGGTATCACAGGCGAATATACAGAAAGAACAATAGAAATTTGGATTCCTATTGAAAAGAAATAATATAGCAAAAAACATTTTTCACTACATTGTTGAAAAAACCTCTCTCAACGTGATATTGAAACTTTGATTGCAATGTGTCACAATATATTTAGAAAGAGCGCACTTTCAATTATGAAAGAGAGGTTTTATTATGAAACTGAATATAGGCGAAACCATAAAGAGATTAAGGAAAGAAAGAGAAATAACACAGGAAGAGTATGCTGAAGTGCTTGGTGTATCGTGTCAGTCCGTGTCCCGTTGGGAAAACAGTTCCTGTTATCCCGATATTGAGCTTATTCCGACTATTGCATCATTTTTCGGTATATCAACCGATAAACTTATGGGCATTGACGAGATAACAGAGAAAGAAAACATCGAAAAATATCTTGAACGCTTTCAGTTTGCTATAAGCAAGGGTGAAATTAATGAATGCATTGCAATTGCCCGTGAAGGCGTAAAAGAATATCCAAACAGTTATGTTCTTCTTGACAAGCTGATGTATGCCCTTTTTGCTTCAGGCGATGATGACGGCAATATCCCCGAATGGGAAGAAAACATGGCGAAATATGATGCAGAGATAACGGCTCTGGGCGAAAGAATTATGAAGTATTGTCCTGACATTAATCTCAGACTTGAAGCGGCATCAAGATTGGCATTTAATCATATTCTTCACGGAAGAAAAGAAATAGGAAAAAAGATTTATGAAACTTTCCCCTCAATGGAGCTTTGTAAAGAAAGACAAATGTGGTGGGCGTTGGAGAAAAATGAAAAACTGCCTTTTTTAAGAGATGCAATAAAGCAAAGCTATGAATTCTTGAAATCTTTTATTTGGCTTTTAGCTGATGCGGATGTTGTTGATGTTGAAACCGAGTACATTGCCATAACAAAAATTTTTGATTTGGAAAAGCTGATTCTCGACGGTAATCGTCCGAAAAACTCTTGGGGAGATGTTTGGCTTGACTTTGATATAGCCAAAAGATATGCTCTTATGGGTGATTATGATAATATGTATAAGCATCTGCATTTAGCTGTTGATGAAGCAAAAGCTTTTGATAATTTCCCTGAGGAGCAGAAATACAGCTCAGTTTTGGTCGGTGAGATAACTGAAAGAAGGCTTGACTTTGAAACTTCCGATACCCGACCACTTTGCGAAATACTCCGTGACAAATGGCTGATTCACGATGAATTTGATTTGGTGCGTAATACCGATAAATTTAAAGAAATTGTAAAAATGCTTTAATCCTTGTAACTGCTCTCCTTGTGAGGGCAGTTTTTTCATTCAATAACTGTAAATTTACCGAAAATTCGACACAAAGTACCACAAAACGGACAGCAAATGCTATATAATTGAGATAAAGGAGTGATGATATGTATTTAAAACTAACCATACAAGAACGATTAAAAGATTTAAGAACGGAACAAAAACTGACTCTCGAACAGCTTGCCGAGAAAACGGGTATTTCCAAATCCGCACTCGGCAAATACGAAACAGAAGAATACAAAGACATGAGTCCGTTCAACCTTGCTACACTTGCAAATTTCTACGGCGTTTCAACCGATTATCTGCTTGGTCTGACTGAACAAAAAAATCACCCGAACGCAGACATCAATAATCTGCATTTGAGTGATGATATGATTGATTTACTTGAAAGCGGTAAGATTAACATAAGGCTGCTTTGCGAAATTGCAACCCACGAAGATTTCAGAAGATTCCTGACCGATACTGAAATCTATGTTGACCGGATCGCCGATATGAGAATCAACGATTTAAATGCTGTTCTTGGTGTTGTGAGAAATGCGGCAATGGAGAAATACTCTGACGAAAACGATTTGTACGTCAGAACATTGGAACTTGCACAGATTGATGAAGATGAATATTTCAGCCATGTGATACATAAAGACCTTGACCGTATTATCAGCACAATCCGTGAAAACCATAAAACCGACAGAACAACGGCGGACACTGTTTCACCTGCGGCAGATGCACAAAAGCAATTGCAGGATGCATTGAATTTTGAAGGCAGCGACGAAGAAAAGAAAGTCAGAATGTATCTCAACTCTCTCGGCATCGACTACGACTCGCTCACAAAAGAGGAACTTGTAACACAAATAAACATCCTCAAAAAATCAAAACATATGAAAAG
>JAZUIT010000119.1:0-7222 GCA_045642385.1 Acutalibacteraceae bacterium | reverse complement strand
AATACTGAATTTAATTTGTGAATACAATCCGGTTTTATCATCCTCACCGGGATAATGAGATGCAAAAGTGTGAAATTGGGCACCGTAACTAATTGTTCTATCCTGCTGATAAACAAGATTCGTCGTAACTTTACCGGAATTAGATGTCCAAAATCCATGATTATCTAACTTAGGATTTACATAATATTCTGTCATTGCCGGCACTTCGGCAACACCCGGCGGAAGAGGATTCGTAAGATCAAGGATACTAAACTCGAAGCCGCCCTTATCACCCACATATTCGTGTTCTTTGAATGAATTTAAACGTCTTAGATATTCGTAATTATTCAATACAAATTCATCATGATATGTTGAATTTGTATTTCTTTCAACAGAAATCGTCAAACCGGTTAAATTATTCTCACCTAATTTAACTAACTTTTTTTCGTTATTACTATTGGTATCATAATAGAATATACCTTTCACATAAGAATTATTTTCGGTATATTTCGTATAAGCTGTTAATCGAGCTAATCCATAATCTGATGGACTGACATCCTCAATAGCCGCAGAACCCCAAGTAAGAAGACCTAATGTATTATCATTTACGCTAAAAGAATGAATATCGTAATCATTCCCACCAAAATTATTCCCTTCAAAAGCATGGAAACCGGAAATTTCCAATTTAGCTTGGTTGGCAACTTTTGCAGAATGATTATTACCCTCATGTATATGAAAATCCTGAATATCAAAGGTTACCGTCTCATTTGGTACCTGGTATGCATCAGCCTGTGTTTCCAATGTTTTTTCCTCTTTAACAGGCTCACTTTTTTTATCATCACCGTCAATAAGATCAGCAACGGTACCGACAAGCTTTTTTATACCCACAGCCCCGTTATTTGTAACAGGTAAAGATGAAAAAACCATCAAGGCACTTAAAATCAAAGAAATTATTTTGCCGAACATATTAATTCCTCCCGACTAATTTATATAGCTGAATACACTAATACTATTGTTCTATAATATACTACCATACTCACAGTTTAATTTCAAGAGTTTTTATAAAATATATTGACTAATTATTGAATTAGGGGTAAAATAATTACAAATAATTTTTGTTAAAACGGAGAAAATAAATGAACGAAGAATTTGAAGCACCCGATATTGTCAGCGTAATTGATGAAGACGGAGTCGAGCATTATTTTGAAGAATTATCAAGGATTGAAACGGACAACGGTAAATATGTTGCCCTGCTTTCCTATTACAGTGATGACGGTGAAGTTCTTGATGATGAAACTGATGACGACGAGGTCATCATATTAAAGGTTATTGAGGAAAATGACGAGGTTTATTTGGAGGCTTTAAGCAGCCAAAAAGAATATGACGAGGTTGCGGAAGAATTCAGAAACATCCTGTCCGAGGACTTTGACATCGAGGAAACAGAGTGAATTTAATTCATAATTCATAATTTATAATGCATAATTGAATTGTCACTTCGTGACAGCTCCCCAACGGGACGCCTAAGTTATCAGTAGCTTTGATAAAGCATTAAAAACGGGTGTGGGTGAAACCCACCCTCAATTCCTAACTCCTAACTCCTCACTCCTAACTCCTCACTTAAAAAGCACCCTGCCTTGTGCGACAAATGCGACTATATTAACCCAACAAATTTTAATAGGGAGCTTACCTCTTTCGGTGGATTGCAGACCTCCCGATTTTATCGGACGAAGGGAGCGTGAGCCCGAAAGGCGGCACCCACCTGCTTTTGGTGCAGGTTATTATTTGTCGCATCCGGCTTGGCGGGGGTTATTTTAATTAAGAATGTAGAATTAAGAATTCAGAATTAAGAATTCAGAATTTCGGAGTATATTATGAAAAAAGTTGCACCTGAAAATGTTATTGATGTGCTGCCCTGCCCGGACGGCTTTGTTTATGTTACTCAAAGCCGTAATGATAATAATACCGTAATGGCATCATTTTTTTTATATAACCAGCTTTCCGGCAACACTTCATCTATCAGCAAAGCTGAATATCAGAAAATAAAATTCGGGTTTGCATTTGAACCTATTGTTGACACTATTGTAGATTATATTTTCTGCGATGCCGGTAAATTTTCCGATAATACCGTACTTGTAAATACTCATGTCGGGGATATGTATGTTTTTGACTCTGTCGGTGATTTGTCTTTCGACGGTAAAATTTTATACAAGGACTGCACATTGCACGGTTCCTGTGTTGATGATAACAATCTGTGGTGTGCCGTCAGGGATAAAAACTGCATTATAAATTATTCTCCAGTTAAACGAAAAATTCTTTACAGAATCGGCGGCGGTGTCAACACATCTTTTGACAAGCCTGTCAGTGTTTTTAAAAGTGATAATGAAATATATGTATGTAACAGCGGTAATAATGTTATAAGAGTATTTAATACCTCCACACTTACCGCAAGCAATTATCTTAAATTTACCGAACCGTTACATAAGTATTTTAAGGTTGGTGCCTGCGAATATATATTCTTAAAATCCGGCGTATATTCTTTAAGCTTTGATGATAAAGCCAATAACTATGTATAATTTATCCGATTTTCTGCCGCCTGAGCGACTTAAAAAAATTATCTGCTTTGATGCTGTAAACTCAACTAACACCGTTTTGAAAAATAAAAAAAACGCACCTGACGGTACGGTAATTATTGCAGAAAGGCAAACAAACGGCAGGGGCAGGTTAGGCAGAACATTCATTTCCGAAAGTAATCAGGGAATTTTTCTTTCATACCTGAAAAAACTTGACACCGCTGCGAATTGCGCAGAGCTTACCGCCTGTGTTGCTGTTTCGGTGTGTGATGCCATTGAAAACATCTGTAAAGTAAGACCGCAAATCAAATGGGTAAACGATTTACTGATTAACAGTAAAAAAATCTGCGGTATTCTCACAGAACTGATATTTGATGAAAAACATTCACCTCTTGCCGTAATAGGTATAGGGGTGAATGTTAATTCTTTTCCAAATGAATTATCACACATCGCCTCTTCACTTTTTGAAGAATTGAAAATTGAAATTTCTTTGCCGGAGCTTACGGCGGAAATTATAAAACAGCTTGATAAAAAGCACAGCAAAAAATATTATTTTGATAAATACAAAACGGGTTGTATTACTGTCGGTAAAAATGTGAATGTAATTCAAAATGACGAAATAAGAAAAGGCTTTGCAGAAAGTCTTAATGAGGATTTTTCCGTCAATGTCATATTTGATGACGGACACACCGAAAAAATTTCTTACGGAGAAATCAGTTTAAAATTAACATAAACGCAAGAAGAACTATCAAAAACCCGAAATTAAAAAGTGAAAATTCCACAATATATTTTCCTGCTTTTCCGGGATTGTGTTTTGTATACTCTCTGAAAGTTATTAAGCTTGCAAGAGATGCAATTAATGTGCCGACACCGCCGATATTTACACCTACGAGCAAATCGGGATAATTCTTTGTAAACTGTGACAGTAAAATTGCCGACGGTACATTACTTATACACTGACATGACAGCGTACTGAAAATCAAAGTACTTTTTTCCATAAGCATTGAAAAAAATTTTCTGATAACTTCTATCCGTGCCATATTTCCCGAAAATACAAAGAAAAACGCAAAGGTAAAAAGCAAGGGGTAGTCAACATTCTTTAATGCTTCTCTATCCGTAAAAAACAGTACAATCGGGATAACTATCAGCCCTATCCAATACGGTATTCCTCTGAAAACTATCGCAATGGCAAATGCAAACAGAAAAAGATAAATTGCAGTTTTCTTTTTGTCAAGATTTATTTTTTCGTCAGGTAATGTCAGTGGCTCCGGCTTTACAAAAATTATGCAGCACACGGTTATCAAGGCTACGGACAACACAAAAGGCGGCGCCATTATTTTCATAAATTCCATATTTGGTATATTAAACTTTGTGTACAGATATAAATTCTGCGGATTGCCGAAGGGTGTCAGCATACCACCCAAATTTGCCGCTATATTCTGCATTATAAATGTAAATGCCATATATTTTTCTTTGCCTGTCGCAGTCAATACAAGATAACCTAAGGGTAGAAAAGTAAGCAATGCCATATCATTTGCAATAAGCATTGAGCCGATAAAGGTTATATATACCAATGCTAAAATGCTGAGCCTTGCGTTCTTAAAAAGTCTTACAACCTTTCGAGCCAGCATAAAAAAGAAATTTATATTTTTTAATGCACACACAACGGCAAGAACACAAAAAAGGCAGGTTAAGGTTTTATAATCAAAATAACCTGCATAAGCTCTGTCAACGGGTACAAAAATACTTGTTATAATTGCACCGCAAAAAGCAATAACCGTAACCGTATTCTTTTTTACAAAATTCAACACTTTACCCAAAAAATCATCCCGAAAAATCAAAATTCACCTGAAAATAATACCACACAACTAAGTCGATGTCAAATTTAACTGTTGACAATTTCAAACACTTGTGATAGAATACAAAAAAGACGAGGTGTATTAATAATGATTAAGTTGAACGCAGTTAAATTCTATTATTACTTTTACTTTATTTCGAGGGAATAATGTAAGAGTTAATTTTGCTGCATATTTGATGAAATCAATTAAAACATTTTTAGGTTTCGCAGTGATTTAACTCACTGAGGAGCCTTATTTTTTTGAAAGGAAGAATAAAAAATGATTGTTGTACTGAAAAATGAAAGTCCGAAACCGCAGGTTGATAATCTTATTGAATGGCTTAAAAGTCAAAATGTAGATATTCACATTTCTACCGGTAAATATTCCACCATACTGGGTCTTATCGGAGATACCCAGGCTATTGACGAAACACTTTTGGAAGGTCTTGAAATTGTCGAGGCTGTTAAAAGAATAAGTGAACCCTTTAAAAGTGCTAACAGAAAATTTCACCCTGCGGACACTATTGTTCAGGTGGGTAACACCAAGATAGGCGGAGGAAATTTCCAGATTATTGCCGGTCCCTGCTCCGTTGAATCGGAAGAACAGGTATTGGAAATTGCAAAATCCGTTAAAAAATCCGGTGCAACTCTTTTGCGCGGCGGTGCATTCAAGCCCAGAACCTCACCCTACGATTTTCAGGGACTTCACGAGGACGGATTAAAAATTTTAACCAAAGCTAAAAATGAAGTGGGAATACCCATTGTAACGGAAATTATGAGTGCCTCTCACCTGCCCTTATTTGAAGATGTTGACTTAATTCAGGTAGGCGCAAGAAATATGCAAAACTTCGATTTATTAAAGGAATTGGGACGCATAAACAAACCCATACTCTTAAAAAGAGGCTTATCAAACACATACAAAGAATTGTTAATGAGTGCCGAATACATTATGGCAGGCGGTAACGAAAATATTATTCTCTGTGAAAGAGGTATCAGAACCTTTGAAACCTACACAAGAAATACACTCGATTTACAGGCTGTTCCCATGCTTAAAGAATTAAGCCATTTACCGGTAATCATTGACCCCAGCCATGCAGGCGGTATTTCAAGACTTGTTAAGCCCATGTCCATGGCATCCGTTGCCGCAGGCGCTGACGGTCTTATGATAGAGGTTCATAACAACCCGAAAGCTGCTCTGTGTGACGGTGCTCAGTCACTTACTCCCGAGCAGTTTGACGATGTAGCAAAAAATGTTGCTGTTTTAAGAAAGGCTTTATATGAAAACAATTGAAGTTAAAGCATCAAAATCATATAAAATTAAAATCGGCTCCGGATTGCTTGACAGTGTCGGAAACGAAGCAAAGACAGTCATCGGTGTTTGCAGGGCTTTGGTTATAACGGACACAAATGTCGATAAATTATATTTTGACAGGCTGAGAATTTCCCTTGAAAATGAAGGATTTGAAGTTATCAAATATGTCATAAAAGCCGGTGAAGTTTCAAAGAATACAGATAATTTTATAAAAATTTTAAACTTTGCCGCTGAAAATTCTTTGTCAAGAACGGATGCGATTTTCGCCTTGGGCGGCGGTGTCGTGGGAGATTTATCCGGCTTTTGTGCCGCTGCATTTTTGCGTGGAATTAAATTTATTCAAATTCCCACAACCCTGTTAGCCTCCGTCGATTCCTCTGTGGGCGGTAAAACCGCCGTTAATTTGGAAGCCGGAAAAAATCTTGCCGGTGCTTTTTATCAACCCGATTTGGTTGTATGTGATATTGATTTGCAGAAAACTCTGTCACCCGAAATATTTGCAGACGGCTGTGCGGAGGTCATAAAAACCGCTGTCCTGGGAAGTGAAAAGCTTTTTGAACAGTTAAAAAACAAAATCATTGACGAAGATGTTATCGCTCAATGTGTTGAAATTAAAAGCAGGGTTGTAAATGCGGATGAATTTGACCGCGGCACAAGACAGCTTTTAAATTTAGGACATACGGCAGGTCACGCAATAGAAAAGCTTTCGGATTTTACTATCTCTCACGGCAGTGCCGTTTCAATAGGTATGGCTTTGATTGCAAGTGCAGGCTTGACAAGTGAGAACTGTAAAAATGAAATAATAAAAATGCTTGAAATTTATTATCTGCCCGTAAAATGTCCGTACGGTGCTGAGGAAATATTCAAGCTTACTTTATCGGATAAAAAAATTGCCGACAGTAAAATTTCTTTGGTTATTCCCTTGGAAATAGGCAAATGCATTTTAAAAAAATGCGACAAAGACGAATTGAAAACCATAATTCAAAAAGGCGTGAACAGTTTATGATAATTTATCCATCAAAACTTTGCGGAAAAATTGATGCAATTTCTTCAAAATCTCAGGCACACAGATTTTTAATCTGTGCCGCTTTGTCTGACCGCAACATTAAAATTAAATGTAACACTCTTTGCGAGGATATTAACGCAACTGTTCGGTGTCTTAATGCCCTTGGTGCTGATATTAAATATTCCGAAAAAACTTTCTATGTTACGCCGATAAAAAATGTAAATTACAATGCTCAACTTGACTGCGGCGAAAGCGGTTCTACTCTCAGATTTCTGTTACCCGTGTGTGCCGCATTAGGTTCAAATTCGGTGTTTGTCGGTGCGAAAAGATTATTTGAAAGACCGCTGTCCCCTCTTTATGAATTACTTTCTCAAAACGGCTGTAAATTGTCCGAGCAGGGCAAAGCTCCGCTCACATTAAACGGTAAATTGCAGTCAGGTGTTTATGAAATAACCGAAAATGTCAGCTCACAATTTATAAGCGGATTAATGTTTGCAAAGATAATTAATAAAAATATT
>JAZUIT010000118.1:0-7883 GCA_045642385.1 Acutalibacteraceae bacterium | reverse complement strand
TGCATGCTCTGTTTTCACATTCTCGGAATAGATGATAACTTGCGTCGCAGCAATCGGAGTTGTGCGTTTTTCGGTGCGTGGCTTCGGCTGCGCACTTTTTTATTTAAATACTAATATCGGGTGTGGGCAACGCCCACCCTTCATTGCACATTGCACATTGGCGCCGTCCCCTATGGGTTCGAATTAAGAATTAAGAATTAAGAATTAAGAATTATGAATTACATAATACCTATCGACTATTGCCACCTCCCCAAGGGAGGCTATGTATCAGTAACTTTGATAAAGAAAATAAAATGGGTGTGGGTGGAACCCACCCTCAATTATTCATTATTCATTATTATTTATTCATTAACACCGGGTGTGGGTGGAACCCTCCCTCAATTCTTAATTCTTCATTCTTAATTCTTCATTAATAACGCCCACCCTCAACTCCTAACTCCTAACTAAAAAAAGCTCCTAACTGAAAAAGGCTACGAAAACTCACCGTTTCCGTAGCCTTTTATTTTTTTCAGATTATTTCTTTGTAATTCCTAATGCGGCGGGGATTCTTCTGAATATGTCAACCCACTTTGCAATTACGGGAATAATGAAATCAAATGCACCTAAATCAACAAATCTGCTGTCAATATCAACAACATTTGCGGCAGCGTTTGCCTGCGCATTGAGAAGGAATGCCTGTGTATAAACAAGACCGCCTTCACCGAAAATTTCAGCTCTTATATAATTACCGAGCTTATCGGCAACACCTGCAAGATTAAGTGTTGAAGTACCATCTTCAACCTTTGTTGTCGCAACAAGCTTACCGTCGGAAATCCAGCGAACAAGCAAAGCATTGTCAGCAGAAATCGTAATTGTCTGAGCGACATCATCAGTTGCTACTGCCTTAATTGCAGGAGCAGCTGCTGTTGCGTTGCCGTCCTTATCAAGAGTTGTGTAAACATTCTTTAAAATTTCGTCTGCACCAAGCTCGCCGTTTGCAATTCTCTGAGCTCTTCTTGTAAGAGCAGCTGCTACCGAATTGACATTCATATACAAATCGTCTTCACCGTAAAACTCTTTAAGAGAAGCTGCAATTTCAGTTAATTCTTCGGGATTACCGATACTGTTTGTAACTGAGAAGAACTGACCGTTTGCAAGAGCATTTTTAAGTGCTGCCGATGAAAGCTCAGGCATAATTGCCTGTACATAAGCTGTGTCAACAGCTGCAAGTGTAGCTGCATCACTTGTCGCAAAGCCGAAAACATTTTCGCCTGCAAGTGAGAATCTTTTAAGCATTTCGTCCCAAAGCACTCTGTCAAAACGGGTGGTCGTATCATTTGCGGAATTTACTACAAGACCGACACAGGATTTATAGCTGTTAAGAAGTGTGGCAATCTTGTTGTTGAAATACCAATTGCTTACATTTTCGTTGTTGTAAGCTGATGCGGAATTAAGCTCACAGTTTGCCTTTGAAAATTCACCGGGATGATTTACTACGCAAAGACCGTAATTTGTACCTACATTACTTGCGATTGTGCTGTAATCAGCATAGCCGACTGTTGTATTATAATCGGCAAACCAGCTTGTCATATGTGCCTTTGCATTGAAGCCGTTCTGTTCGTCACCGAAAGGAACTCTGAGAACTTCTTTTGTTCCGTTACCTGTATCAACTGTAAGGATATCATCACCTGCGCCGTTTGCAGCCAGGGTATATGTCATACCGTTTGCAAAAGAACCGCTTGTTCCGAGATAATCCAAAGCCTTAACAACTATTTCGGGATTTTTTTCAAGAAGACTCTTAATATTAGCAACAATATCAAAGCCCTTGTGAACAATATTTGTGAAGTTTTCTTCTGCCCAGCTTGTATTAACTGTACTTGAATCCGTAATTGCTACCGCATCATAGCCACATTCAATATGGCGTTGAAGTGACTGTCTGAGAGTGATGTCTGCATCGGAAGCATTTGTATGATTCTGTAAGGCTGTCTTATACTGCTTGTCAGCCAGCCAATTTACATTTGCGTAAGGACTGGAAATTGCAAATGTTTTAGCTTCAACTATACCCTCGGCAGATGCTGCCGGAGCAATAACTGCGAAGCAAAAAACTAAAACAAGCAATATTGATAATACTTTATTTGTGCGTTTCATTATTTTTTCCTCCTGTAAATCTAATTAAATCAGAATAAATCTCCAACTAATCTCATAATCATATCGTACCAATTTCCTGCCATCATAACAAGGCAGTCAATTGCTCCGATATCCACAAAGCTCTTGTCAACAACAACCGCACCGGACTTTGCATTTTCGGACTGATTAAGAAGAAATGCCTGTGTATAAACAATTCCGCCTTCACCGAAAACTTCAGCTCTTACATAGTTGCCGAGCTTTCCGCTGTAATTTTTCAGATTAAGTGTTGCTGCACCGCCCGAAGCCTTTGATGTTGCAACAAGAGTACCGTTTGAAATCCAACGAACAAGAAGAGCGTTCTTTGTATTCAATGTAATTGTCTGTGCCGCATCGTTTGTGTTAATAGATGTAATTTCGGGAGTAGTTGCAGTTTTACGGTAACCTTCGTCATTCAGGAAACTGTATTCTGTATCAAGATGTTCATCCGCATCTATGTCACCGTCAGTAATCTGTTCTGCTTTATTTTCAAGTTCATTAACAACGGCTTTAATTTCGTTATACATATCTGTTACGCCGTAATAATCTTTTAAAGCCTTTGCAATTTGGTCAAGCTCTGTGGGGTTGCCGATACAAGTGCTCTGAGCGAAAAATTCACCGTTCTTCAAAGCGTTCTTTAATTCGGCTGATGAAAGATTCTTCATCAATGCAACAACGGAGCCTGTATCAATTGCGTCAAGTCTGTGAGCATCACTCGAAGCAATACCGAAAACATTTTTGCCTGCGGCTGAAAATCTTGTAAGAAGATTATCCCAAAGAATTCTGTCAAATCTTGTTCTCGAATCCCCTTTTGAGCTTATATCAATACCGATACAGGCATCATAAGTATCAATTAACGAAGCACATTTGTTGTTGAAATACTTATACTGCTTAATATCACTTTCTTCGTTATAAGCATCAGCGGAATAAATCTCATATCTTGCCTTTGAATATTCACCTGGATGATTGATAACACAAAGACCGCCGAGTCTGTCAACATTTCTGATTGCAAGGTTATAAGTAGCCAACGGAACCATATTATTATAATCCGCAAACCAGCTTGTAACATGAGCATTAGCCGAAAGACCGTTCTGCTCATTGGCATAAGGAACTCTCAAAATCTGTTTCTGATTACCTACGGTTTTATCCACAACTGTATCGAGAACGCCTTCACCGTAAACTTTGTTATTAAAGTTTGTTGTATTAACTGTCAGAATTTCGTCGTTGTTCTCGTTTGCACCCAAGGTGTAAGTGATACCGTCATTGAAGCTACCCGATGTTCCGAGGTAGTCAAGACCTAAATTGCCCTTGAAAATATTAAGTGCTGTGTGAACAAGGAAATTGTAATTTTCATTAATCCAACTGTAATTTGTTGTGCTGTGGTCAGTTGTAGCGATAATGTCAAAATCGGATTCAACATGACGCTCAATTGATTGTCTGAGTGTTGATTTGCCGTCAGAAGCGGTTGTGTGGGTGTGTAATGCCGCTTTGTACTGATTGACTGTACCCCAGTCAACATTGGCATAGGGATTGGAAATAGTATAGCCTGTCTGAGCTGCGGCAAAGGCAGGAACTACCATGCACGCAATCAAAGCAAGTGCCAATACCGGAGCCAAAAATTTGCTTGCTTTTTTCATAATGAGATGAACCCCCTGCATTTTATTTGGTTTAATTGTACTACAAAAGCGTTAAAAAGTCAAATAAATATTTTAATTTTTACAAAAAAACTACAAAAATTTATAATTTTAAAAACGCATTAAATTACTTGCAAAATTCTTCCGATTAGTGTATAATTAATATTGTATATAAATCAGGTACACTTTGTATGAAAGATGGTGTCTTATGGATTTTGAAAACCAAAAGCTGATTAATGTGGATATTAACAGCGAAATGAAAAAATCTTACCTTGACTATTCTATGTCGGTTATCACTTCAAGAGCCTTACCGGATGTCAGGGACGGATTAAAGCCTGTTCACAGAAGAATACTTTACACAATGTTTGAAAACAGTCTGTACCCCGAAAAGGCATACAGAAAATGTGCCGATACAGTCGGTGCGGTTTTAGGTCGTTATCATCCTCACGGTGATGCTTCCGTTTATGATGCCATGGTACGACTTGCACAGAATTTTTCAATGAGATATATGCTGGTGGACGGTCACGGTAACTTCGGTTCCGTTGACGGTGACCCTCCGGCAGCCTACCGTTATACCGAGTCAAGAATGAGCAAAATTTCTATGGAAATGCTTTCGGATATTGACAAGGATACGGTTGATTTTATTCCCAACTATGATGACAGATTGAAAGAACCCACCGTACTCCCCTCCCGTTATCCCAATTTGCTGGTAAACGGTTCGACGGGTATTGCAGTCGGTATGGCTACAAATATCCCTCCCCATAATCTGAGAGAGGTCACGGATGCCGTCTGTTATGTAATTGACAACCCGGATGCTGGACTTGACGAAATTATGCAGTTTATCAAAGGTCCCGACTTCCCCACCGCCGGTATTATTATGGGCAGAGCAGGTATTCGTGCCGCTTATGCAACAGGCAGAGGCAGAATAACCGTCCGTTCAAAAACAGAGATTGTGGAAAACAAGAACGGAAGATTTTCAATCAATGTTTCCGAAATTCCCTACGGTGTCAACAAGGCAAAATTAATTACGGATATAGCAAATCTTGTTAAGGACAAGCGGATTGAGGGTATTTCTGATATCAATGACTATTCCGACAGACAGGGTATGCACATTGCCATTGATTTAAAGCGTGATGCAAATCCCCAGGTTGTATTAAATCAACTATTCTCATATTCACAGTTGCAGACAACCTTCGGTACAATTCTCCTTGCACTTGACAAGGGTATTCCGAGGATTTTAACATTAAAGCAGATAATAGAAAAATATATTGAGTATCAGCGTGAAGTTATAACACGCCGTACAAAATTTGAACTTAAAAAAGCTCAGGAGAGGGCTCATATTTTAGAAGGCTTAATGATAGCACTTGACTTCATTGACGAGGTAATCAGTATTCTCCGTGCTTCTCCCGACCAGCCAACAGGTAAGGCAAGACTTATGGAGCGTTTCGGTCTTGACGATATTCAGGCTCAGGCTATCGTTCAGATGAGATTGGGACAGTTAACCGGTCTTGAAAGGGAAAAAATCGAAAGTGAATTAAAAGCTCTCAAAGAAAAAATCGCCGACTTTTTGGATATTCTTGCAAATGAATACCGCATTGACGGCATTATCAAAACCGAGCTTACGGCAACAAAGGATAAATTCGGTGACGACAGAAGAACTGCCATTGAAAATGTAAGCGGTGAGGTTGATATTGAGGACTTAATTCCAAACGAAAACTGCGTATTCACAATGACGGATATGGGATATATCAAGCGTCAGCCCGTTGACACATATCAGATTCAGCACCGTGGCGGCAAGGGCGTTAAGGGTATGACAAGGCGTGAGGAAGATGTTGTTAAAACAATGTTCACATCAGCTACCCACGATTATATAATGTTCTTTACAAATACCGGCAGAACATACAGACTCAAAGGTTATGAAATCCCCGAAGGAAGCCGCACGAGTAAGGGTATGAACATTGTAAACCTGCTTCCGGTTGAGGGTGAGGAAAGAGTTTCGGTAATGCTTCGTGTTCCCGAATACGACGAAACGGCATACCTGTGTATGGTTACGAGAAAGGGTATTATCAAGCGTACAGAACTTAACGCTTATGCAAATGTCCGCAAGAGCGGTGTTATTGCAATAAATCTTGACGATGATGACGAGCTTGCATGGGTTCAACTCACATCCGGTGATGATGATTTAATTGTTGCCACAAGGAAAGGTATGGCTATCCGCTTCAACGAAAATGATGCCCGTCCCCTGGGCAGAACTGCAAGAGGTGTTAAGGCCATCAACCTTGATGAAGGTGACGAGATTGTCGGTATGGGCGTTATTAAAGACGGCGCTCAGATACTCACCGTTTCCGAAACAGGTTACGGCAGAAAGAGCAGTCCCGATAATTACAGAGTTCAGTCCAGAGCCGGTAAGGGTCTTACAAACTACCATGTTGAAAAATACGGTGATGTTGCCGCACTTAGCGTGGTCGAAGACACTGATGATATTGTTATCATTTCGTCTGACGGAATTATTATCAGAATTGCCGCAAAGGATATAAGCACATTTGCAAGACCGTCAAAGGGTGTCCGTGTAATGCGTGTAACGGAGGGTGAAAAATTAGTCACACTTACCACCGTTCCCCGTGAAGATGATGAGGAAGAAGCTTCCGCCGAAAATCAGGAAGAACCCACAGAAGAATAAATCAAAAAGCGGGTTGTAAAAACCAAAAATTTTTACAACCCGCTTTTGTATGTGTTGACTGCCACGGTCGCAAACTCCCTCGCAGTGACAGAATCAGTTGTTAATAGCCAGCAGTTAGTGGTTAGAAATTATCAACAACTTTGATAAAGCACTTAAAATAGGTGTGGGTGGAACCCACCATCAACTCCTAACTCCTCACTCCTAATTCCTAACTGCACATTGAACTAACTCATTTCACAAGTGTTATCAAAAGCGTAAACAACGCTCCCGCAAATGCCGCCGCCGAATATTTTAAAAAGCTTTTTACTCTGCTGTTTTTTCTTCTCGTTTGCGGAGGCTCCTCTGCCACATCAACAATTATTTGTGCTTCCTCTCTCAATTTTCCCTCAGATGTGTCGGCGTGTTCCGATTTTACAAAGAACAGAATTCTTTCAAAAAAATCATTCTGTGTATCCGTCACTTCAACAACCTTGTGGTTGACTCCCTTAATCAAATTAATCCGCCCTTTAAATCTTTTTTGTACAATTTTATTCTTGTCTTTTCCCCTAAAAATTATGCAAAATTCAAATTCGCAAAATTGTATTCTTTCATATAAAATTCAACTTTTTTTCTTGTAATTTTACAGTTTTCTACAAGAATTTATCTACATTTTTTTGGCTTTATAAGGCTCAAAATGTTCAAAACTATGTTCAAAATGTTTATAACGCTCCCGTTTTTCCCGATTTTACAAGGTTTTCCAATGTTCAAAAGTATCATTTACCATATTACCACTGTGAAAGGACATCAGGATGATTGATTTTAAATTTGAAAATAATAATGTGTACTTGAATTGTAAAAACGAATTCAATATAGCACTTACTCTCGATTGCGGACAGGCTTTCCGTTGGAAGCAAAATTCCGATTTGTCATGGAGCGGTGCAGTGGGAAACAGAGTTCTAAAAATAAGCCAGAACGGCGATACCGTTATTTTACATTCTGTTTCAGAAAAGGATTTTACGGATTTTTGGTGTGATTATTTTGATTTAAACAGGGATTATTCCGAGCTTTACAAGGTTTTTACAAACGATAAAACCCTTGACGGTGCAGTAAAAAAATATTACGGTATAAGGGTTTTAAACCAAAACCCGTGGGAAGCCTTGTGTTCCTTTATAATTTCTCAGAACAACAATATACCGCGAATTAAGGGCATAATAGAAAGACTTTGCGAAAGCTTCGGGGAAAAGCTGTCAGACGGCATTTACAGTTTCCCCTCCGCCGAAAAAATTGCCGCTTTAACAGTTGATGACCTTGCACCTCTGAGGGCAGGATTTCGGGCAAAATACATACTTGATGCGGCAAAAAAGATTGCTTCAAATGAAATCGATTTAAACAAAATCACCGATTTACCTATTGAGAATGGCAGAACAGAATTGCAAAAAATCTGCGGT
>JAZUIT010000117.1:0-3299 GCA_045642385.1 Acutalibacteraceae bacterium | reverse complement strand
TGATGATCTGTTGCATTCAATTCTATATGAACCACCCGCTGAGGGAGCGTACAATACTGCGGTAATACATTGAACTTCAGGTCTGTAAACGGTAATATTTCCTTTATCTAATCCAAGTGACGCAAGTCCATCGTAAATGCTTCCAACTTCCGTGCTCGTGTTTTCAACAACTATTTCCTCCGAGTCAACTCCCGACATATCTTCAATTACGGGAGTATCATTTGTTGAAAGCGTTACAGCGGTTGAAGGATCGGGGTCTTCAATTTCATCTTCAAACCACCCGATATAGGACTCTGTTGCGCCATCGGATAGATTTAAATTTGCAAGTGCTTCATCATCTGTTAATGATACAGAAACAGGATCGCCTTCGATAAAATCATTTACTTCGCATTCAATCGAGTCTTCTGCTCCATCTTCTGAGTCATATGCCTCCACAAACATATCGTCTGATGATGAGGTGATGGCAGGAATTTCATCATCCGCAAATGCCTGCCCTATAAAAGCATAGTTTGAAAATAATAATACCAACACTAAAAAACACGCAAAAAAAGAATTAAACTTTTTTTTCACTGAAGGCACCTCCATTAATACCATAAAATACCAAGGAATAGAATTTTGATAATCCATTGCCACCAAAGCAATTTAACATTAATGCTGTAATTGGTTGTCGCGTTTCCATACTGAACGGTAATATTCTGTACTCCGGTTTTAGTTGAATCATATCCTGTACAATTCACTTCATCATTTGCGGAAATTATTTCTGAAGATCCATCCGTATAATTAACAAGAAGATTCAAACTTGACTTATCAATAGAATTATCTATCTTATAAGTATACGAATACTTTGGAGAACCGGTTATTTCAATCGATTTGATCATATTCTTCTTATTTACGGGTTGCACCTTTCCGTCGATTTGTAAGGTTACATCCGTACAGCTGTTCAAATCGTAAGATAATTCACCGTCTGATTCCGAGAATGTAATGTCAGATCCATCCGCCGTACCGGTTATTGTTGCATTATCAAAGCCGCTTTCAAGGCTCGAATCTATTGATATTTCAAACATATCGCCTTTGTCTGAATCAATATTCACATATACATTATCATTCTGATCATTAGCAGTAAATGTTACTCGGTCTGAGGATGTCGTAACAGTTGCTCCAAGGTCAACATTCACAATCCCGCTCATAAAAGTTTCACCTGAAGCGGATAAGTTTTCAATGGTATATTCATTTATAGGAATGTATATATATGTTAAATCATCATCAACATCTAATTTCGTTTCGATAATTTTCCATACATCATCATTATATGAAATGAATTCCCCATCCTTTATTTCACATAAAACAGAACCGCTATCAGTTGTGATTTTGCAATTATCGGAATTAGTATATATAAGATTTGAATTCTTATTTGAAAGTGCTACTGAATCGCCACGATTAAGCCATATGTATTCATAGTCATCATATGTAATATAACTGATTCGGCAGTTTCTGTAACTTGTACCCCAATCATACCTGTTGTTGAATTTGTAGTACCAATCAATGCATTTTCCGGAACTGTCAAACTTCAATTCGATATATCTAACTGAATTGGAGAAATTAGGATCATAGACATATAGCTTACCGATGTGTTGCGAATCCATTTCAAGTTTTATTCCGGTGATTGCATGACCGCCTTCAGGACCATATATGCATATAATCGGTAACCGATTCGTCGCAACAGATTGTTTAACATTTTTTACCAGACCATCAAGATCATTCAGGTTTGCCGATATCGCATTTTGAATAATCGCACTTTTTTGCGATACCTGCATTGCTTCAAGATAAGTTGTTAATGTTGAGATTTCATTTCTGTCGTTGGCCCTGAGATCACTTACATGTTCTGCGGTTGAGTTAAATGTTTTAATTGAAGTGCCGGATGAACTGTTATTAAACATTGTCGCAGTTGATGACATTCCGTAACAATTACCTCTCCATTGACTTTTTCTGTTTGCATAATAGAAACTGTTGCCCAAAGTATTGTTGCCGAAAACAAGCCGATATGATTCAATGGGAATCACATAATCAACTGAATAATCAAAACCAGAATAATCGTTTACAAAGTTGTAGGTAAGATCTTCAATTGTAAGGTCGCGGTTCCATTGAGCTTCACAGATCACCTCACCGTCTTTTTCCGACGAAAGGTTGCTTACAATTTCAGAATCTGAAAAAATTTTACTTCCTATTGCCCACGAAATAAAACTGTAACCTTCTTTTTGGGGAACTGACGAATACGAAAGAGCAGATGCCTTGTCATAAGTCATATTAATAATAGCAAGCTCATGTCCATCGCTCATAAACTTTACTGTATAAGTATTCGCTTCCCAATGTGCAAACAGCTTAATATTTCCGCTTATCGTAGCCGCTGCATCATACCTATTTCCGCCAACAGCTGCATCATACCAGCCGACAAAGTGATAACCGATTTTTGCGGGTTCGGGCACAGCACCAAGAACCGGATCAATCCACACAGCATTGAGGGTTGTGTGATTTTCAAAAACAAGAGATGCTCCCGGTTTACATATTGTTCCATTATAATTCCAACCGTCAAAAGCACATTCAACATTCTTTGATACTGTACTTATATTTCCGCCATTACCATCAAAACTTATTTTGAAGGACTTGCTTGGAATATCCTTTGAAATTGTAATTGGACTTCCTTGTACAGCAATAAATTCAGCAGGTGAATCAGAGCCGCCTTCAGTATTATAAGTAATAGCGCAATCAAGTAGCCATAAAGCATATGCATTGTGATCAGTGACTTTATTTACAATAGTTGATTCCGTAATTTCACTTTCGAATTTTTCGGAGTCAAACCAACCTCCGAATGTATATCCGATTTTTGAAGGTACGGGTAAATCACCGTATTTTGAATCATAGGCAACAGATAGACTGGCTATTGAATTTACTCCGCCTTCATTAACAAAAGTCAATGTGTAAACATTTGCTGCCCACTGAGCCGTAAGAGTGACCGTACCCAAAGCCGCCAGGTTCTTTACAGAAACTTTATCTCCATATGATTTTCCGTTACTGTCTTTCCAACCGGTGAATGTATATCCCGTTTTTGCAAAGGCATTACCGGTAAGGCTTTTTGCAGCATCATATGTCATTGAAAGATCTGACATTGAGCCTGATGTTGAACCATTGCCGTTGAACGCAATCGCATAAGAATTTGCCTTCCACTGTGCATAAAGAGTAACTGTTCCGGTTGCTGCAAAGTTTTTAACCGATGCTTTATCTGCATATGCACTTCCAGTTCC
>JAZUIT010000116.1:0-3527 GCA_045642385.1 Acutalibacteraceae bacterium | reverse complement strand
TCTGTTTTTTTATCCTGCCATTTTGTTTTTAATTCATCAAGCTCTTTAACCTTTTTATTAAGCTCGTTAATCATCTCTTTATCCTGTTCAGCCGTTCTTTTTACAAACTCGCTTTTTACAAGAAAAGAGGATACATCCTTGGCACTCAATAGAATTTCAAGAGATGATGCTTCACCTGTAATATAAGAAGCACGCAGTCTTCTTTTTAACAAATCAAAGGTTTTGTCAATATCCTTTTGTACCTGAATAATTTGAAGTACGGTTTTTCTGATAACCGCATTCAACTTTGTAATCTGTGATTGAAGTACCGAAATTTTAGAATTAAGCTTACCGATTGAACTGTCAAGAGCATAAATTCTATTGTTAAGAATATCAATCTGACCCTTAACTTCATCAATCTGCTTATTCAGATTTTCAATCACAATCAACTGGCTGTTTTTATCGGATTTTGCCGCTTCAATATTTTCTTCAGCTTCCTTGATACGCTGTTCATTAGCCTCATATTGGTCATATAAATCATCAAGAGATTCTGCGGAAGCAGTAAATGTACCGGGTATCACCAGCATACTTACCGACATCAGAAAAGCAAATACTGCGGAAAGTATCCGTTTATGTTTTTTCATGATAAGCCTCCCTGTTAATCTTCACTTACCGTTATACAGCTCTGTTCTTTAAGGTATTTTCTGATTGAGAAAATACTACCCAAAGCACCGATTAACATACCGGCAACAACGAAGCTGATAAGCATATTAATTGCATAATCCGTAAAGGCAACCGGGGTTGTGTTAAGTACCGAAATTACATCCATAAGTGAATTTACGGCGAGCTTATAAATAAGCCATACAAGACCCACGGACAGAACTCCGGATGTGGCACCCAAAACCATACCCTCAACCATAAACGGCCATCGTACAAACCAGTTAGTTGCACCGACAGATTTCATAATATTGATTTCCAGCTTACGGCTGAACATAGTTATTTTGATAGTGTTTGAAATTATGAAAAGCGATACCAAAAGCAGTAAAGCAATTACACCAACACTTATGTAAGTAACAGCTTTTTCAACCTTTAATACTTTGGTTGCAAGGTCACGGTTTTCCCTGATTGTTAGAACATTGTCCATACATTTCAAAGCCGCAACCGTTTCATCAAACTTATTTAAATCATTCAATGTAACCTTGAACATATCGGGTAAAGGGTTGTCCTTTTCATCCTGGAAAAGGCTTGCCGCCGCACCTAATTCTTTAAGCTGTTGTTTAAAAGCTTCCTCTTTTGTAACAAGCACACAGGATTTAATATTTCCCGTCTGTTTGATATCAGCCCTCATTTTATTGAGTTGTGCATCGGTGGTTTCATCCTCGGCAAATACTAAAACCACATTCTGCTCTTCAATATTTTCGGATATTGTCCTGATGTTAAGAAGCAGCATAGCCGCAACGCCCACCATAATTAAGCAGGACATCAAAACCGTTACCGAAGCTGTTGACATAAGGCGGTTAACCCATGTGTTCTTAAAGCCTTCCCGTGTAAGATAGCCTAAACTGACTTTTCTCATTGGGTGTCACCCCCTTTAATATTTTCATCATCGGAAATACTGTCAAGCTGTACGGAAAAATCATCCATTTTTCTTTCAGATGCCTGAGATACCAGCGTTGAGCGTCCGTCATCTGCAACCGACAATGTGTTAAAACCTGCCGCAGAATTGTCCACATTTCCGTCCGAAACAATACAGCCGTTTTCAAGGGTAATAACACGGCGGTCAAATTTGCGAACCAAATCATGTGCATGGGTAACCATTATAATTGTAGTACCCATTTCGTTAAGTCTCGACAAAAGCTCAACAATTTCAAAAGACATTTCCGGGTCAACATTACCGGTAGGCTCATCGGCAACAATAATATCCGCATTATTAGCCAGAGCTCTTGCCAAAGCCACTCTCTGCTGTTCACCGCCGGAGAGCTCGTTGGGATATCGGTCAAGCTTGTCTTCAAGTCCTACTAAGCTCAGCACATAAGGAACTCTTTTGGCAATTTTCTTTTCCCTTGCACCGATAACTCTCATTGCAAATGCAACATTATCATATACCGTCATTTTGGGAATAAGTCTGAAATCCTGGAACACTATTCCCATATGTCTTCTGTAATACGGAATATCCCTGTGTCTTATTTTATTGAGATTGTAATCCATAATATTTATAACACCGGAGGTGGGTACTTCTTCCCTCATGATAAGCTTTAAGAATGTACTTTTACCGGCGCCGGATGCACCAACGATAAATACAAATTCACCACGGTCAATATTTATATTTACATCCGTCAATGCTTTTGTTCCGTTGTCATAAACCTTTGAAACATTTTTAAATTCAATCATTAACCGAATTCTCCTTAAAATTCTTCACGGCTTGCGTTAAGATATTTCTTAACCATAAGTGCCACCTTGAATACAATGGCATCATCAAATTCACGCAAATCAAGACCTGTCAGCTTTTTAATCTTTTCAAGTCTGTAAACCAAAGTGTTTCTGTGTACGAAAAGCTTTCTTGATGTTTCGGAAACATTAAGATTATTTTCAAAAAACTTCTGAATTGTAAACAGTGTTTCCTGGTCGAGTGTTTCGATTGAGCCTCTCTTGAACACCTCATTTAAAAACATTTTACAAAGTGTGGGAGGCAACTGGTAAATAAGTCTTGCAATACCTAAATTTTCATAGCTGACAATGCTCTTATCGGCATCAAAAACATTTGCAACATCCAGCGAAACCTGAGCTTCCTTGAAAGATGTTGCCAAATCCTTAATACCTACAACCGTCGTACCTATACCGACATGAACCTTTGCATAAAGTTCCGCCGTGAGAGCGTCGGCAATAGATCTTGCAAGCTTTTCCAAATCCTTTATCTCGGTTGAATTTTTAACTTCCTTTACAAGTGCAATATCATTTTCTCCGACATTAATTACAAAATCCTTTGTGCGCTCCGGGAACAAGCCCTGAATTGTTTCAAATGCCGAAGCATCCCCCGTCTGTGTTACTCTGACAAGCAAAACAACTCTTGTAGCATCATTATTAAAATGAAGCTCTCTTGATTTCAGATAAACATCACCGGGTAAAATATTATCGAGAATGACATTCCTGATAAAATTATTCTTATCATATTTTTCATCATAAAATTGTTTAATATTGCTCAGCGAAATTGAAAGAATGTCAGCAAATTTTACAGCTTCGGCATCCGTACCCTCAACAAAAACAGCATATTCCGCAGTAGCAAATCCCCCGAAAGTTCTGTAAGTATTGCCGTCATTGGGAATATAGCCGTTATCGTTAAACAACAGCTTTAAGTCATCTTTTTCCTCGCCTATTCTTCCCAGTTCACTGCACGAAATAATCGTACCCGTTTCATCTACAACACCGATGGTTCTGTTAACCGCAGTGCGCATCTGATGTATAATTCCCTGAAAGATTCTGTTTGACATAAATTATTCCCCTTCACATATAAATTTGATTACCTGCACGAGTAAAATTTGTTTATATTG
>JAZUIT010000115.1:0-10550 GCA_045642385.1 Acutalibacteraceae bacterium | reverse complement strand
GGTAAGCGTTATTTGGCAGGGGTTTTTGCAAAGTATATGGCACAGGCGATAGAAGAACAGTATAGCGGACTGAAATTTGATGTTATAACTTATGTGCCGATGACAAAGCTTGAAAAAGCAAAAAGACATTTTAATCAGTCTGAATTACTGGCAAATCAGTTATCAAAAATATTGGATGTTGAATGTACATCTCTTTTGAAAAAGACAAAAAACACGCCAAAACAGCACAAGCTGGATATTGAAACGAGAACGGAAAACCTGAAAAATTGTTTTGCGGCAAATAAGAAAGAGAGTATCAAGGGTAAGATGGTGCTGTTGGTTGATGATGTAAAAACTACCGGAACTACTCTGAATGAGTGTTCAAAAGTACTAAGACGGGCAGGAGCAAAAGCAATTTGTTGTGTTACGGCAACATTTGCATAGGAGTATGGTATGAGTGATATAAAAAAAGTGGAAATTTTTACGGACGGAGCCTGCTCCGGTAATCCCGGTCCGGGCGGCTGGGGTGCAATACTGAGGTATAAGGAAAACGAAAAAGAGCTTTGCGGCGGTGAAAAAGAAACCACCAACAACCGTATGGAACTTACCGCCGTAATTTGTGCGTTGCAAGCACTTAAAGAAAAATGTGATGTTACAATTTGCACCGACTCCAAATATGTGGTTGACGGAATAACAAAGGGCTGCGCTGTTTCCTGGAAGAAAAACGGCTGGAAAAAAGCCGATAAAAAACCGGCACTTAATCCCGATTTGTGGGACACTCTGCTTACTGAATTAAGTAAACATCAATATAAATTTGAGTGGATAAAAGGTCATGCAGGTCATCCGGAAAATGAAAGATGCGATAAACTCGCCGTGGGATTTTATCAGAAATATCTGTAAAAATTAAATTTTTAACTTGATTTAATGTTCAGGTGATATGCTGTTTCAAGGGGTATTCGATATGAGAATATTGTTAGCCGAAGATGAAAAGGCACTTTCAAGGGCTTTAATTAAATTATTAGAGAAAAATAATTACTCTGTCGATGCTGTGTATGACGGCGAAGAAGCACTGGTATACTTAGATTCCGGTGATTATGATGTGGCTATTCTTGATATTATGATGCCGAAAACGGACGGTATCACCGTATTGAAAACAATTCGCAGTGCCGGTAATCAGATACCGGTGCTTATGCTTACGGCAAAGTCTGAAATAGAGGACAGGGTGCTGGGACTTGACAGCGGCGCGAACGATTATTTGCCTAAACCCTTTGACACAAGAGAATTATTGGCACGCATTCGTGCAATCACCCGTACAAAAAGTGAAGCGGATACAAAAATAACATTCGGCAACATTACACTTGACAGAGCAACATTTGAATTGTCTTCACCATTCGGAAGCTTTCGGCTTGCAAATAAAGAATTTCAAATGATGGAATATTTTTTATCAAATCCGCACCGTGTTTTATCCGCTGAGAGATTTATGGAAAAAATCTGGGGATATGACAGTGAGGTTGAGATAAATGTGGTGTGGGTATATATTTCATACCTCAGGAAAAAATTAAACGCCCTGCACGCAAATATTCAAATAAAGGCATCACGCAATGCCGGTTATTCGTTGGAGAATGCCGATGATTAAGAGGTTAAAAAGAAAGTTTATAATTTTAGCTACGGTATCAATGTTTGTGCTTATGACGGTACTTATCGGGATAATGAATATAATCAATTATTCGACGGTTGTAAAAGAAACGGATGCGGTTCTTGATATGCTTGCTCAGTTTAATGCACCGTTTGATGCTCAAAAGGAAATGAAAGACAGACCGCCACAGAATTTCAACGGATTTATTCCCCGAAGAATGTCACCGGAGGTTCCCTATGAGTCGAGATATTTTACTGCACTTGTGTCAGAAAACGGTATTATAGAAGAAACAGATATTTCAAGAATAATATCAGTAAACGAAAATTCGGCTGTTTCCTATATTCAAAAAGCCGTCAGCAGTAGGCGAGAGCGTGGGTTTATCGGGCAATTTCGATATTTAAAGAAAACGGATGACATAAAAACAAAAATTGTTTTCTTAGATTGCGGAAGAAAATTAGATTCATTCCGCACTTTTATGTGGACGAGTACAGCGGTAGGCATACTCGGGTGCATCATTGTTTTCATTGTGTTTCTTTTAGCGGCAGGAAAAATTATTCGCCCCATTGCCGACAGCTATGAAAAACAGAAACGGTTTATCACAGATGCCGGTCATGAAATTAAAACACCGCTTACAATTATCGGTGCCAATCTTGATTTACTGGAAGCCGATTTCGGAGCAAATGAAAGTGTTTCCGACATACGAACACAAACTAAACGGCTCAGCGATTTGACAGGTAATCTTGTTTATCTTTCAAAAATGGAAGAAGCGGAAAAAACGCTGAGAAAAATTGAATTTCCCGTTTCGGATGTTATTACGGAAGTATCTCAGCAGTTCAGGGTGCTTGCACAGGCACAAAACAAGGAATATAAAATTAATGTTGAACCCAATATGACATTGTGCGGCTCGCCGGATGAAATCAGTCAATTAATATCTGTACTTTTGGATAATGCGTTGAAATATTCTCAGGAGGGCGGCACGGTCACTTTGGACGCTGTTTCTCATAAAAAGGACTTGTCTGTGTCGGTGTTTAACACAACGACTGAACCAATATCGGATGAAAATATATCACATTTATTTGACCGTTTTTATCGCACCGATGCTTCAAGAAATTCCGAAACAGGTGGTTACGGCATAGGACTTTCCATAGCACAGGCTATCGTAATTGCACATAACGGAAAAATCACGGCAGAAACTAAAAACGGCTTGGATTTCAGAATAAATATTACTATTCCATTTAACAATTAAATAATTATCACCGGTAGAATTTAAGTTCTGCCGGTTTTTTATTTTGATTTAAGGAACGGAGATTATTATTTAACTGTAAGGATGGTGAGAGTATGACTTTTGAGGAATATTACGGAGCTGATTACCTCAACTTGCTAAACGCAGAAAAGCAACTTAACAAGCTTGCCGAAAGGTTAAAAGAAAGCAGTGAAGACGGAAAAGGTGTCACCCCGGTTGTTTATTACTGCTCAAGAATAAAAAAACCTGACAGTATGACTCAAAAACTGAAAAGCCGTGGATTTTCTACATCAAAAAAATCAGCACTGACGAATGTGTACGATGCTGTGGGTCTTCGTATCGTCTGTGCTTTTTCGGATGATGTAAAAAATATAGTGTCCGCTATTTGTCGTGAAAGTCAAATAACCGTTATAGAACAAAAAGACTACTTATCTCATCCGAAGCCCAACGGATACAGAAGCTATCATTTATGTGTACGACTGCAACAATATGATGTGCTTGCGGAAATACAAGTACGCACCATAGCAATGGATTTTTGGGCAACGCTTGAGCATCAGATAAAGTATAAGAAGAATATTCCTCACGAAAAGACAATTCGTGCAGAATTAAAGCGTTGTGCAGATGAAATTGCCTCGGTTGATTTGTCTATGCAGACAATTCGTGAAATTATAAAAGAAAATGACTGACTTTTAAGTACAGTTAAATTTAATGTTTTACAATAAAGTCATTAAATCAAAGAAAGGAGCAGAAAAATGAAATACCGCCATGAATGGAAGCACGAAATAAATTTTTCCGATATGCTTATACTCAGAACACGGCTTTCGGCTGTTATGAAGCACGACGAACATTGTGTAAACGGCGTTTACCGGATAAGGAGTCTGTATTTTGATAATTTGTCCGATAAAGCACTTCGGGAGAAAATTGACGGCGTTAATGTGCGTGAAAAGTTCAGAATGAGGTTTTATAACGGTGATACATCATTTATTGTTCTTGAAAAAAAGAGCAAGGTAAACGGCTTGTGTTCAAAGGAAAGTTGTCGCATAACCGAAAAAGAAGCACAGAAAATTGTTGACGGCGATTACGGGTGGATGACGGCAAGTAACAGACCGCTTTGTAAGGAACTTTATTCAAAAATCAGCTCGCAGGGAATGCGACCGAAAACCATTGTGGATTATACCCGTTGTCCGTTTGTGTTTGCGCCGGGTAATGTAAGGGTGACGATAGACTACGATATCCGCACAGGTATTTTTCGTACTGATTTTTTGAATGCAAGCACTGTTACACTGCCTGCCGGTGAATCACCGATTATTTTAGAGGTAAAATGGGATGAATATTTGCCGGATATTGTGAGAGATGCTGTCACCGTTCCGGGACGAAGCGTTTGTGCTTTCTCAAAGTATCAACAATGCCGTATTTACGGTTAAATTTAAATTAAAGGAGTAATTTTATTATGACATTCAGTGATATTTTTAAATCAAGTTTTCTCGAAAATGTAACCGCAGTAAGCCCGTTTGATATGGTGCTGACTATTTTACTTGCCTTTGGTATCGGACTTTTGATTTTCTTTGTTTATAAGAAAACCTATCGGGGTGTTATGTATTCTTCATCATTCGGAGTTACGCTTATCGCCTTGACAATGATTACATCTCAGGTGATTTTAGCCGTTACTTCAAATGTTGTGCTGTCCCTTGGTATGGTGGGTGCGTTGTCCATTGTCCGTTTCCGTACCGCAATTAAAGAACCGCTGGATATTGCCTTTCTTTTCTGGTCTATTGCCGCAGGTATTATCCTTGCCGCCGGAATGATTCCGCTTGCGGTTATCGGTAGTGTAATAATAGGTTTAATTCTTTTGTTTTTCGTTAATAAAAAATCCCACAAAAACCCTTATATTATAGTTTTGTCCTGTCAAAATCATGCGGCGGAAACAGAAGCTATGAAATTTATCAATTCTCAGGTTGAAAGATGTGTCGTAAAATCTAAATCCGTTCAAAACGGTCTTATTGAAATAAATATGGAAGTACGGTTAAAGGATGCAAATACCGATTTCATAAACGCATTATCCCCTGAAAACGGTGTAAATAGTGCCGTACTTGTGAGCTATAACGGCGATTATATGGGTTAAGGAGTGACATTTATGTCAAAGTGTAAGCATATTGATATAATTTGCATTGTCACTATTTTTGCTATGCTCGTTGTTACCGTGCTTTTTATGTTTGGCGAAACCCTCGGTATTAATGTTATTCACAGTGAACAGGACAAAAGCTCAATGTTTACCGAAAATGATTTGGATGATAACTGGGACACAAGCGGAGCAACCGAAATTTTGCTGAAAGGCGACTCTGCCGAAATTTCAGGTAACGGTGCTTATTTCAGTAAAAATACGCTTAATATAGCTTATGCCGGAAAATATGTAATCAGCGGAACGCTTAACGGTTGTATAAATATAGATGCTGACGGTGACGATAAAATTCGGATTTTATTTAACGGAGTAAATATCACCTGTGCAACCGAAGCACCGCTATGTATCAGTCAGGCTGACAAGGTGTTTTTAACACTTAAAGAAAACAGCGAAAACACCCTGACATTTAATAATGAGGATGTTTCCGATATTGACGGTTGTATTTATTCTCGTGATGATTTAACTGTCAACGGTAAAGGTAAGCTTACTGTAATATCAAAGTTTTGCCACGGTATTGTTTGTAATGACAGTCTTGTGTTTACAGGCGGAAATATAAATATAACCGCAAAAGACGATGCGGTTCACGCCCACGATGCTATCAAAATTTGTAATACTGACTTTACGGTTACGGCAGGTGATGACGGATTGCACGCCGGAAATGATGATGAAAGTTCCGTTTTCTATTTTGAATCGGGAAACATTGATATTAAAGAATGTTATGAGGGTATTGAAGCAAATGAAGTTACAATAACCGGCGGAACGGTAAATATTCTGTCAAGTGATGACGGAATAAATGCAAACGGAGGCAATACGGCATTAATTAATATTAACGGAGGAAGTATTACTTTAATAAACAAAAACGGCAGAGATGCTGACGGACTTGATTCCAACGGAAGTATCAATATTAATGGTGGTAATTTATTTATCAGTATTGTGGGAAGCGGTACAAATAATGCAATAGACTACGGCAGTGAAAACGGTGGCAAATGTACAATTTCAGGTGGTACTGTTGTGGCGTGCGGTTCAGCTCAGATGGCTGAAAGCCCGGACGAAAATTCAAGTCAGGGATTTATTATGAAATCAGTTTCGGGAAACGGAAATGACACATTAACCGTACTTGATGAAAACGGAAAAGAAATTATAAGTAAAAAAATTCCCTGCTCATTTACTTCCATATTGGTAAGCTGTCCCGAAATGTCCACAGGTGATACGGTGAAAATGAAAATCGGCGACACCGAAACAGAAATTACCGTTGATAATACCGCAGAAAACAGCGGTGGTTTTGAAGCCGGAAACAGAGATGAATTTAAACCTGATGAAAGGAACGGTCAGGACACGAAGCAACCCTTTGAAAACGGTAACGGAAACAATAATCCACCCGAACCTCCGGGCAATCAAAATGCAAACGAAATGCCGCCGCAAAAGCCGGACGGTGATAATGCACCGCCGGATTTTCAAAACGGAAATGGGGGAGAACCCGGTGGAATGCCGCCGAATATGCCTGACGACGAAGATGTACCCACGGATAATCAATTAAGTAAACCGTCAGAAAATAATAAGGAAAATTTTTCACCGGATAAACAACCGGACGGGCAAAATGATAACAATTTGCAGGAAAAAAGAATACAAAAAGAAGATATGAAAGAAAACAAAGCAAAACCGGATACAAAAGAGAATATGAGTGCAATAATAATGATTTTTGCCTCCGTAATTATCTTGGCAATCGGTATTGTAATAGCCGTTAAAAAGAAATATTAAAAAAAGAAGATATGGCAAGTAAATCTCGCCATATCTTCTTTTGCAACAGCCCGAAAAATATTATTTACATTTCAAAAAGCTTTTTTAATTCTCTTGATGAGTTGCCGACAGTCAGGGCAACAATTTCATCATTTTCCATAAGCACCGTGTTACCGCGGGGAATAAGCAAATCTTTGTTTCTCATAACATATATCAATATACAGCCCTCCGGTATTTGAATATCTTTTACCATAGTACCGGATTTTGACCAGCCGGAGGGAAGCCTGTATTCACTTATGGCAACATCATTATTTTGAACATCGGTGATAAATCTTACCTGAGCGCCGTCAACCTCATGTTCGATTAAATCGGAAAGAATTTTCGTGGAGCTTACTGTAATATCTACTCCCAAATTCTGCAAGGTTTCAGTATTTGCCGGGTTGCATACACGGGCAACGGTTTTCTTTATGCCGAACTGCATTTTGGCAATCTGACAGGCTATCAGATTATTCTGGTCTTTGCCGGTTGTGGCAATAAAAGTATCGCATTTACCTGCCTTTGCGCCTGCTAAAACCTCAACAGATGTTCCGTCACCGCAGATTACGGGAATATCAAGCTCCTTAGAAAGCTCCTGACAGGTTTTGCGGTTGATTTCGATTAATGTAACCTGATAATTTCTTTTAATAAAAGTTTTGGCAAGGTAGAAGCCGACTTTTCCACCGCCTACAATCAAAATATTCATTGTGAATTTCCTCTCAGTTTATCTTAGCGAAAATAATTATATCACCTTTTTTAAGCAAAAGATTTTCTTTGTTGGCAAGGTCAACACCGCCGTCAGCGTGTTTTATCGCAAAAGGCATATCGTTTACTCTATGTACAATTTCGGCGGGCGAGCGACCCAAGTCACGGTGTTCAACAGGTATTTCTTCAAATGTAGCAAAAAAGCCGCCTATTTCAGCCGTATTGCTTTTATTACTGCTGTTTGTTATAAGTCCCAAAAGATTGCCAACCTCAAATCCGGTGGGGCAAACGGTTGTAAGTCCCAATTTCCTGAAAATTTTTTCACGGGTTGTATCAAAAACCCTTGTATATACATTCGATATATTAAATTCATATTTTAATATCTGAGAAGACATGGCGTTCGTATTATCATCTTCTGTCAATACAACAGCCGCATCCAGCTCACTGCCGCCCACCGTTTCCAGTACATCTCTGTCAAGGGGATTTCCCAATGCGGTACAGCCGGGCAAATGAGCTTCAATTAAGTTAAGTTCATCCTCATTTTTTGAAAGGACAGTTAAATCGTGTCCCTGTTCTGATAATTCATACGCTAAACGCTGACTTGTTTTATCTGAACCGATAATTAAAATATCCATACACTCACATCCTTAAAAACTATTATAACATATATCTTTTCTCTTTACAAATACAAATTTTTTTGTTATCATATTAATATACAGAGATTAAAGGACTTGATAAGAATGATTGATTTTCACGCACATATATTGCCCGGTGCCGATCACGGAAGTGCGAATATTGCAGAGTCCCTGGCACAGCTTAAAAAGGCTGAGAATATAGGCATAACCACCATTGTGGCAACATCCCATTATTATATTCAGGATAACGAAATTGACGAATTTCTTGAACGCAGGGACAAGGCTTATAATGAGCTTATGAAAGAGTACAAGGGTAAAATCAGAATAATCAAAGGTGCGGAGGTTACTATGGCTTTCGATATTGCGGAGCTTGATGACCTGGAAAAGCTTTGCATTGACGGCACAAACTGTATTTTACTTGAAATGCCGACCACGGCAGGCGGTCCGTGGATTTATTCCGCAATTGATAAAATAAAAGCCAGAGGGCTTGAACCGATTATCGCCCATGTTGACAGATATGCCCCCGATGTTCAGGAAAACCTGCTGGAAAAGGATATATTAATTCAGGTCAATGCTGCCGCTTTTGTGAATTTCAGCACAAGACGCAGAATGACGGAAAATCTTAAAATGGGCAGAGTGCATCTTATCGGCAGTGATGTTCACGATAAGGAAGCTACTCAGTATGACCGGTTTTATAAGGCTATGAAAAGGTTGCAGGGCTACGGAAAATTTTTGCAGGACAACGCAAGCAATATTTTAGGCGTACCGATAGACGGGTAGATTATTTATAAAATTTTTATATTGAAGAACAAAACAGAGAGTAAACGGATGCTTTACTCTCTGTTTTGTTTTCTCTGTATAATGAATTAAATACCCTCGGTGTTAAAATCCGGGGTATATTCACTTTGAGCGGAGTCAGGCTCCTGAATAAAACCGTTTTCTATTCCGCAGAGATACATATAATTTTCCGCCTGACTGTACTCATCATCGGAAACTCTGTTTTCCAGCTCCTTGAATTTACAGCCGTTTTTCGGAGGTGTGTATTGCCGCATAAGACTGAACAATACTTCTTCGGTCTTGAATGTTTCCGAAACCCAGTCAATAATATTGAGCGTGTTTTCTATATTGGACGGTAGCATAAGGTGGCGTATCAGCACGCCCTTTATTAACATACCGTTTTCATCAAATACGCACTTTCCAACCTGTCTGTACATTTCTAAAATAGCTTTTTTTGCAATTTCGGGGTAGTTTTCTGCGCCGGAATACTTTTTTGCAATTTTGCTGTCGGCATATTTAAAATCCGGCATATAGATGTTGATTTTACCCTCAAATTTTTTTAACACTTCAACACTTTCATATCCCGACGAATTGTACACCACAGGCACGGACAAAGGCTCATCAAGGGATTTTAAAACCTGCGGAGCAAAATGTGTGGGTGTAACAAGATTGATGTTATGCACACCAGAAGCTATCAGCTCGGAATATATTTCCCTGAGCCTGTCAACGCTTACCGTTTTTCCGAATCCGCCGGCACTTATTTCATAATTCTGGCAGAATACACATTTCAAATTACAACCTGAAAAAAACACCGTACCCGAACCGTTGGTACCGCTGATACAGGGTTCTTCCCAAAAATGAGCCGAAGCTCTCGCAAGCTTCGGCAAAGTACCCATTTTACACACGCCGTCACCGTCATTTTCATGGCGGACAGCATTACATTTGCGAGGGCAGATATTACATTTTTCGTTTTCCATAAATACCACCCTCGTTATCGGGTTATTTTTGATTTAAAAAAGTATTACGCATTTCTTCCGCTGTGCCGGAGGTGATAGAGAAAGAATAATCAAACGGCACGAAGCTTTGGAACATAAACGGTTGAGTTATTGCAATATATGATGTGGGATTGTCAACTGACGGGTCGGCATTTTGGGTTTTCTCTCTCTTGAAAACTCCTGCCAAAACCTTGTCACAGGTATCGGAATACAGTCCCAAACCGAAGCTGTCCTTAAATTCTCCGACAAAAGCACTCCATTTTTCCGTTGTCTTAAATCTCGGATAACCTGTTTCAGCCCAGAACCCCAAATCTTTTTGATAGGAAAGTTTATCATTTGTACCCGGCTTATCACCCTCATAATGAACCAGCGTATTAAACGGCTCAATAGGATAAAATGCCGGTAATTCCTGACCTTTATATACAGAGGAATATCCGGAAAAATCCGTAAATCTGCAATCAACTTTCAAAAGCTTACCTTTGAGAGTATATGTAGCCTCCATATATGAGGGAGTGATATATTCCTTACTTTTTGTCCAATCAAGCGGACGGCATTTAATATAAATGAAATTATCCGCAATTTTGTAATCAACAATTTCGCTGGAATCGTTGTACTGATTACCGCCCTG
>JAZUIT010000114.1:0-3274 GCA_045642385.1 Acutalibacteraceae bacterium | reverse complement strand
AATGAGATAGTATGACCTGAAAAATACTTTAAACAAAAATTATCAATAACTATATTATTATTGTTTTCCCCGCCTCCAAAGCAAGAAGCTACTGTGCCAATTTCTATTCTACTATAAACATTAGACGGATCGCCGTTTGGTGAGTATAAATAAAGAGTTCTGTTTTCTTTATCGTGAAAGTAATCGAATTCTGTTTTTAAATCATCCAAATTATCACGCATTTCACCAAATGCAAAGTCATCATTAAAGCTTATAATTCCGGCTTCCGGGTATGGCAGGCAGGTTTGCCAAATATTATCTGACTTTTGTTGCCATGAATTTTTTGAATAATCGCATTTTGAACCGTATATGATAGGCTTATTGCCCTTACCGTAAGCGCCGTAAGACACTCCGGATTTTAGTTTAAGTGAAGCTTGTGGACGAAAAACATCTCCCCTTTTAAATAAAACCGCATCACCTGTTTTTAAATCAAGAGAATTTACATCGTCAATACGGATTGTATTTGTGCTTTTTCTTTCAGAAACATAATATATATTACCTGATATTTTGAGATTATCGCTTGAATTTTTTACTTTGATTTTAATTTCATTTGCCATTAAATCGGATTTACTTTTATATCTTTTAGTAATCATAAACTTTTCACCTAAAACGAAAATTATTGCGAAATGATAAACAATTATTTCACAATTGTGCATAATAGCTTCATAATCTATTTATTTCATCTAACAAAAGATTGGCGATTGTTTTCATACCCAAATCGCCGGGATGATTAGCAACACCGGAATTTTCAAATAATCCTATTGCTTTCATAGAGTCGTCCTCGCCCAAATTACCCAAATAAACACAAGGATAATTTAAGTCATTTCCTGCCTTAATGATAACATCATCACCGGGGTGCTTCCAAAAACTTGTAGTTAGAATTACTTTTGCTTTTTTGTTTGGGTTCAGATAATCAATCAAACTCTTATACTCACTTTCAAAAGCGTTTGTATCAAAATCATTGAACGGACAGTTTTCAATACATCGCATAACTATGATATCCGCATCAAACTCTCTTGCTTTTTCATAAGTATCAAGCATTTGAGAACCGGTTTTGTATTTTGTTTCCCAAACAGATACCTGACAAATACAATAAGAGGCATTAACTCCGGAATCTTCAAGCTTTTTCATAACAATATGAACATAGTCGTTTTCTTCGGCTGATGCCGCCATACCCCACGCATTATGCCAACCAATATCTTCCTTTATTCCGTGCATGGTAATAGAATTGCCGACAAATAATATCTTTTTATCTGCATTCTCTTTTTTGTTGATAAAAACAAATTGACTTTTCAATTGATTTTTAGCTTCGACTGTATTTTTTTCTATCTGCGCCATTTTTATCCCATCCTTTTCAAATCTGAAATATTACAATTAGTAATATGACAATTATTATATTGAATCATCAGATTATTAACGGTAATATTTACTTTATTACTATTGTTGCGGAACAATTATATAATCATTCCGCAACAATATAAATCCTTATTCAGTTAACCAATATGCACTGTTTGTTCCTGCTTCGAATAGTGCCATTTGTGCGCTAAACGAAGCCTGCTTTTCTGCATCGGTATTACCGGAAACCGATTGCTGACTTCCTATGTAAAGCGAAGCATTAACAGTATAACCTGGCGCTGACTTATCAACATGATACAGCGACAGATAATCTATCGGGTTGGTTTTCTGATAAAATGTGTTACCAGAGATTGTAACATTTGCGGTTGTGTTTTTATTCGGCCAATAAATAAGATTGTTTGCCGAACAATCGAATATATTATTGCTTATTGTAAAACTTGAGTGTGATTTCGTGAACAACTCATCCCAACAGCAAATATGTGCCACGCCGTGAGCGTGCGGTCTGTTGTTGCCGCAACCGTATCCTGCAAATCGCAAAATGTTACCGGAAATATTGATATTAGTGTAGTACCCTTCCGAAATATGAGTTTTGTATTCTTCGGAGCCATTAAAAAATTCAATACTGTATGCACAATATTCTATATCGTTGTCGGTGATACTGATATTCTTAAAGGCAGTATATCCGTTTGACTGGAAGGTAACACCTGTATCAAACTGCTGATAAATATAACAATTTGATACATTTACATTTTCTGCTCCGTTGAAAAACTCAATGGCGTTTCCAAATTGCTCTCCGGTGGACATAAAGTTTCCTCCGCCGCCCCAGCCGATTTCGCAGTTGGTAACAGAAATATTATTTGATTTTCCGCCCGGGAACGAAGCATTAAAATGTATCGTATGAGTATACGCATATTTAAGACAAAGATTATCAATTGTGACAGTGTCGGCATCAAAGCCGTAAAAAATATTATCGACAGTGGCAAGTTCTATTGAATCATAAACATTTGAAGGATTACCTTTGTCGCAATAAAGGAATAAAACATTCCAGTAAGTATCGTTCATATAATCGCCGTTTTTGGTAAGCCGTGATTCTATATCTTGCTTAACACCAACGGAATCACCGTTATCAAAAACCATAACACCGACATCGGAAGCATCAAGCGAGGTTTGCCATATATTTCCGCTCTTTTGATACCACTGTGCCTCTGCATAGTTCTTTTGGGAGCCTAAGATTACCGGCTTGTTTCCGGTTCCGTATGCTGCGTATGTTACACCGTTAACAACATTTATTTTTGAGGAAACACGGAATGTATCCCCTCTTTTAAACAGAACCGCATCGCCGCTTTTAAGTGGCAGAGAATTAACCTTATCTATACTGATAGGTTGACTTTTCGTACCCTGTGCCGATGATGTTCCGTTTGCAGCCCCATAGTATGCAGTTCCGGTTACATCTACATTGCCCCTTGCGTTGTAGATTTTATTCTTCATAGCAGCGGCAGTACTGTCAGCACCACCGCTGTATTGCATGGTTTCACAAGGGGTATTTAAAAAGAATTGAGCTCTGCTTTAAAATCTGCGTAAGTAACTCCTAAAAGAAGTCTTCTGCAATAAGTAAGTTCGCTTGCCGGTTCTGTACCGTCTGTCACAAACAATTTTTCATTAACGGTTACTTCACCGCCTGCAACAAACTTCTTTAGGCATACTAAATCAATGAGATTAACTTTACCGTCTTCGTTATAGTCACCGATATTGCGGAAATCCTTGATGTCAAAGTCAATCAGGATTGCAGTTGTGCCCATATTGGTTGCTGTAGCATCATAAACAGGTGCGGAATATTCATCATCCTTTATACCAATCTGATCGCTTGCAAGCATATGAG
>JAZUIT010000113.1:0-3741 GCA_045642385.1 Acutalibacteraceae bacterium | reverse complement strand
AATTGTAAAGCTTTATAAATATTTATGTGATGAAAAGAATGAATTTGTATTATCAAAACAGATATTGAGAAGCGGTACAAGCATTGGTGCAAACATTGCGGAAAGCGAATGCAGTATCAGCAGAAATGATTTTAAGAATAAAATATACATTGCATTTAAAGAATGTAATGAAACGATATATTGGTTAGACTTGTTATATGATACGGATTATTTGAATGACGAACAATATAAGTCACTCACACAAGATTGTGATGAAATCAGAAAAATGTTGTCATCCATAACCAAAACATTAAAAGCAGAAGAGTAAGCAGTTAGAGCGAATTGTAAAATATTATATGTAATTAAAAAATTTTTTAAAATAGGTGTGGGCTTTGCCCACCCTCAACTCCTCACTCCTAACTCCTCACTCCTAACTGAATAACGGCTACGCTCGTATTGATAAAAATTTTGGAGGTAATTTAATGGAAACCGCACAACCGAAAAAGAAATATTTTAAAAATTTCTGGAAATACAGATACTTATTAAAAGAAATTGTTGTAAAAAATGTTAAATTGCAGTACAGAAATTCAGTTTTGGGTGTGTTCTGGACTTTCTTGCAGCCGCTTTTGATGACCATAGTTTTGGCTTTGGTATTTGAGGGCTTCTTCGGAAAGGGTAAAAAACCCGGTGAATATATTACATATATGCTTGCAGGTCGTTTGCTTTTTGATTTTTTCAAGCAATCCACAAAAAGAGCTATGCTTACAATCAGAAACAGTGCCAGCGTTATAAAAAAAGTGTATGTCCCTAAATATATTTACCCCATTTCCAATGTAACATCCTGTTTTGTAACCTTTACAATTTCGCTCACCGTGCTTTTGGCGGTAATGTTATTCTATTTCTTCAAAACTGGCGGAGACACCGGTTGGTATTTTTCGTGGAATATGCTGTTATTCTTTGTACCTGTAATTATTCTGTTTGTGTTCTGCTTAGGTGCAGGTTTGATACTCTCCGTTTTGGAAGTTTTCTTCAAGGATATTGAGTATATTTACGAGGTTATCTGTACCGTACTTTTCTATTTAACCCCCATTATGTACTATATGGACTCAAAAAGTATTAAATTCGGCGGATTTATCAGTACGGTTATCAGGCTGAATCCCCTGTATTCAATTACAAATATGTTCAGAAGCTTTGTTTTAGGCTCACTTTGGGACTGGAATTGGCTGTGGTATTCGGCACTTGTAAGTGTTGTGCTTTTCGTAATAGGACTTTTCGTTTTCTATAAATCGCAGGATAAATTTATTCTCCACATATAATCGGGAGGTGGAAAAATGGCTAAACCGGCAGTAGAATTAAAGGATGTAAGTATGCTGTTTAACCTTAACAGCGAAAAAATTGATAATATCAAAGAATATGTAATAAAATTATTCACAAGAAAGCTTCATATGACGGAGTTTTGGGCATTGACCGATATTTCTTTCAAGGTCGAAAAGGGCGAAAGAATGGGCATATTGGGTCTTAACGGTGCGGGTAAAAGTACCCTGTTAAAGGTTGTTGCCGGGGTTATGAAGCCCACGAAGGGTACAAGAAGTGTTCAGGGCGTTATTGCTCCCTTGCTTGAATTGGGTGCAGGCTTTGACCAGAATTATTCCGGCAGAGAAAATGTTTTCCTTTACGGTGCAACAATGGGTTATTCCAGAAGCTATATCGAGGAACGCTATGACCAGATTGTGGAATTTTCCGAATTAAAGGATTTTATTGATGTTCCGGTTAAAAATTATTCCTCCGGTATGAAAGCCCGTTTGGGATTTTCTATTGCAACGGCAGTTGACCCGGATGTACTAATTCTTGACGAGGTTTTGTCCGTTGGTGATGCAGGATTCAGGAAAAAGAGCGAAGCAAAGGTTAGAAGTATGTTCGATAAGGGCGTTACGGTGCTTTTTGTTTCCCACAATACCGATCAGGTAAGAAGATTGTGCAACACGGCAATTTTGCTTGAAAAGGGTAAAATAATTGCACAGGGTTCTGCGGATGAGGTTTGTAAAATTTACGAGGAAAAGATAGATAAAAAAAGCAAGAAATGAGGTGTTGTTATGGTTTTTGCCGTAATTATGGCAGGCGGAAGCGGCAGCAGAATGGGTAATTCCGAAACCCCGAAGCAGTTTATGATTTTGGGAACAAAGCCCATTATTATTCATTCCATAGAAAAGTTTTATGTAAATTCAAAGTTTGAAAAAATTATTGTTATGTCCCCGAAAACATGGGTAAATCATACAAGAAATATGATTGAAAAAAATTTCGGAAAAACCGACAGAATTGTTGTTGTTGAGGGCGGCTCAGACAGAAATAAAACTTTGATGAATTCTTTAAAATATATTGAAGAAAATTACGGTCTTGACGATGATAAGTTTGTTGTGACTCACGATGCGGTAAGACCCTTTGTAACGCATAGAATTATCGAAGAAAATATTGAATTTGTGCAAAAATACGGCGCCTGTGATACTGTTGTGGGTGCTACCGATACCATTGTCAGAAGTGTTGACGGCGATAAAATTACGGAAATTCCCAAGCGTCCTCAGATGTATCAGGGACAAACTCCCCAGTCCTTCAACGCCAAAAAATTAAAGGATATTTACGAAAGCCTTTCCGAGGATGAAAAGGCTGTTTTGACCGATGCCTGCGGTATTTTCGTTAAGAAAAACGAACCCGTACACCTTGTAAACGGTGAAGTTTTCAATATAAAAATTACTTACCCTTACGATTTAAAGGTTGCCAAAGCCTTGCTTGAGGAGACAGAGGGAAATGATTAATGCAGTCTATGAGCTTATCGCTCCTCGAATGTTTGATGTTACCTATAAGGAACTTAATATCGAAGATAATCTTACGGTTATAAGACCGCTTTATATGTCAATCTGCAAAGCTGACCAGAGATATTATCAGGGTATGCGTTCTGCTGAAATTCTCAGGGAAAAATTACCCATGGCACTTATTCACGAGTGCGTGGCAGAGGTGGTTTTTGACCCCACCGGCAGCTTTAATGTGGGTGATAAGGTTGTTCCCGTTCCCACAATTCCTACGGAGGATGACGAAATTGTTTCCGAAAATTACCGCCGTTCAAGTAAATTTTGTTCCAGCGGCTTTGATGGTTTTTTCAGGGACTATGTGGGTATTTCCCCGGAAAGGCTTGTTAAAATTCCGGATGATTTTAACTTGCAGGTTGCCTCTTTTACGGAGCTTATAAGTGTGTGCTATCATGCAGTAAAAAGGTTTGATAAATTCTCTCATTCACGCAAAAATATTATCGGTGTCTGGGGCGACGGAAATGTTGGTTTTATAACTTCTCTTATTATAAAATATATGTACCCCGATTCAAAGCTTTATGTTTTCGGTGCGGTGAATGAAAAGCTTTCATATTTCACTTTTGCTGATGAGGTTTTCCATGTCGATGATGTCGATGACAGCATAAAAATTGACCACGGTTTTGAATGTGTTGGCGGAGGCGGTTCGCAGAGTGCCATAAATCAGATAATTGACTGTATCAACCCCCAGGGCTCCATAGGTATTATGGGCGTTTCGGAAAATTTTGTGGGAATTAATACGAGAATGGTGCTTGAAAAAGGCTTGAATATTTTCGGTAGCTCCCGAAGTGCAAAGGCTGATTTTGAAGGTGCTGTTAAATTGCTTTGTGAGCATCCGGAGCTTGTGAGATATTTTGAATATCTTGTGGATGAAATTGCGGTTATCAAAAATATTCCCGATATG
>JAZUIT010000112.1:0-3776 GCA_045642385.1 Acutalibacteraceae bacterium | reverse complement strand
AAAACAGCCCTTAAAATTTAATTAAATTTTACAAAGGGCGATCTTTGAATCGCCCCTACCTTGGGGGAGAAATTTGCGGGGAACTGCCGGACGGCAACGCCGCCCGGCAACATAACACTAACTAATAAAATTAGTCTTGGTCAACTACAGGAGGAGCAACATAATTTTCTGTAAGGATACTCATTGCTGAGAAGCCAGTATCTGTTGTACCAGCAACACTACCCTGACAATTTGAGTTCTGACCTTCTGCCCAAACATAAACTGTTACTTCAACTGGAGCAGTTTTTAAAATTTCACCACCGTTAGCAGCAACATTCTGTGCCAAATAAATCTTTTCTTCGTTCAGGTTTTTGGCAGTAGAGTTAAATGTATTATTGATATCACCGTCCAAATCAGAAGCAACAACTACTGCTTTGCCCTCTAAATTATCATTTGCGTCAATAATACTGTTACCGTTCTTATCGAAAATACCACCAGCAGCAGAATTCGTAATAGCCTTGACAGGTAAGTAATGATCACCACTTGTTCCTGTGTACAGGTAATAATTGGAAGTTCCATTGTAAGTAACAACGATTAAACCGTATGTGAAATTCTTTTCATTTGAATTAAATACAGGGTTAATATAAACATTCTTAGCATTTGCATCATTGTTTAAGAAAGCAACTTTAAATGAATACTTTAAGAAATCATTTGTCGAGTCTGTAACATCCTGGAAACCATTAAATGTACTGTTATTAAGTGTAACCTTACTGATTTTAACATCCTTGATAGCACCTGTTTCTGAATCAAAAACAGGTCTCAAAGATACAGGATTCAGCTTTTCAGGTAACGTGTAATAAGTATCCTTAACTTCGTTTGTAAAGATGTTTTTATAATCTGATTTTGCATTAATATTGGGTGCTACTGACAAAGTAGTATTGGTGTTTTCTACAGTTGCGGTAATCGATGCAACTGTTGCTGTTGAACCTGCTGCAAACCATGCAAATGTTGCAGAAGTTAATACTATTGCGGAAACTACGAGCATTGCAATAGCAGAAGCTAATGAACGTTTTTTCATAATAATTTTCCTCCATTTTACTAAATTTTAAAAATTTATATCCAAATGTGTATATGTAGGGATAAGCCAAGGTTTAAAATCCGATGTCTCCCCCAACATCAGGTTTTAACAGAACTTTCAAGCGAGAACGCCTTAAAGTTCATTTCTAACTTAACTTCACCTCCCATAATATCATTAACACATTCCGGATCCCAACCTTCGAGCCATATAACAACGGTGAACCTGTCGACATCACCGACTGCAAAGTTGTTATTGCGTTCTTTCATTACGGTCTTACCGTTGAAAGTCTGGTCAATGTCAAACATTGCATACTTGTCGTTTTTGTTGTCTTCTCTGGGTACCTTGCCATATTCTGTAGGCTTTCCGTTATGGAAAACCAGGACTCGCATTGCTTCGTCAACACCGCGTGTGACGGATTTAATATCAAGACTTACATCATAACCGCAGGTTTCCTTGCCGCTGTTTTTAAGATAAAATGTATATGCCACATAATTTTCACCGTTATGGCTGCCGTCCACCTTATCTATATCTGCCAAAGTCTTGTATGTTCTGCTGTTTTTATTATAGAACTGACTGCCCTTTGTATTTAACAGCCATTCTTTTGTTATATTATCAACCATTTCCACCGCATCACCGGTAAGCATTACGGTTGAATTTTTACAATCTCTGTTATCGGATATCGAAATACCGTAATTGTTGAATGAGTCCTCATCAACATTTATTGTAAATCTACCTGCCTTATTTGCAAAAGACACACAGGCGTAAGTAATAAGCATCAAAATTATCAAAAGGAAAAGAATTACAAGCAAAATACGGATTATTCTGTTTCTTCTTCTGATTTTTCGGGCTTCGGTTCTGACTTCCCGTCGATATTCGCCTTCGACATTTTCAGGTTCGTTATACTCGTTATATTCGTCCTGCTTTGCCATTCTTTTTCCTCCTTTTCACAGTTTATTTTAATCAATCGCCTTTAATCTGATTTTCTTTGATATAACCGCCGTAAAAACTGCCTTTCATTCTGTCGGCACCCATTTTCTTTAACAATGCTGCTCTTTCCTCTGTCGAGATACCGTCAACGGTTACCTGAGCTTCAACTTTTTTAACAAAATCTATAATACCCTGAACAATATTCTGTGTTCTCTCGGATGTTTCGATATCATCAAGCAGACTTTCGTGAATACCTATGTAGTCAACATCATAATGTGACAAGTGAGTTAAAGATGTGTACTCGGTTCCGAAATCGTCAATTTCAATCAGGAAACCTAATTCTCTCAATTCTTTTATATTTTCATTAATTTGAAGCTTGTCGGCTTCAAGAATACTTTGATTTATTTTAAAGCAGAACTTATCGGGAACCGTATCTTTCTTTTCGATAATTTTACTCATCTTTGATACAAAATTTTTCTTAGCTATATGCTTAACGGAAATGGGAATAATAATTGTGTTTATATCGGCTTCCCTTTTTTCGCATCTTGACATTGCATCACAGGCTTCTTCGACAGCCCAGCAATCAAGCTCACAAATCTGATTTGATTTTTCTGCAACCGGGATAATCATTTCCGGCAACATAACACCCATAAGACGATCATTTATCCGCATAGATGTTTCAAAATCAATCGCCATATTAAGGTGAGTATCAAAAACAGGACGATAACGAAGCTCAATACTTCTGAGCCTCGAACCGCCGGTTGATTTAGTTTTTTTATTTGTTTGTTCTGCCATTTACAGCACCTCATAAAAACACAGATATTTAACACTACCCTACACTCATACATATTATCAATGATATGATATCATAAACGAATTTGTTTGTCAACGAAAAGATTATTGTTTTTTTATAATTTGCAAACAAATATCGGCTATATTTAATATTAATGACACAAAATTGTAACAATCATTTAAAGCATATCCCGGATTGTTTTCTGATTTCATCTATAATTTTACACACATCAAGCGAAATGTTCTTTAACAATGTATACTTTTTTTCATAGACTTCAAAACTGTTTACAAAATTATAAAACCCGTCGGCTTCATAAGACATCAGTACAGATTTTTCCGGTTCGCCGCTGAGCTTAGCGGTTTTTCCGTCTGTATAAAATACCTCGGCGTTCCACAGTTTTGATATTGACTCAATTTTAATTGTACCTAAATCACCTATTATCTGAGAACCGCAGTAATCCTGCCCAACCTTGGAGCAGGTTACGGTTAAATCCATTTTATCATAGTGTAATACCACCGTCGTGGAACAGTCCGCTCCCGTTTCCAAAAATTGTGAGCAGGCATATATGCTTTTCGGATTTCCGAAAAAATACCTTGCCGCATACACACAATAACAACCCAAATCCATAAGGGAACCTGTTGCCATTTTCGGATTAAAAATGTTTGGAAGTTGACCGTTTACTAATGCCTGGTATTTTGAAGAATATTGAGTAAAATCAAAATGTGCCGTTCTGATTTTACCGATTTTTTTAATTGCTTCCGCGATTTTTTCGGACACAGGATTGAATGCCATCATCATAGCTTCGGTATATATAAGCTTTTTTTCATCGGCAAGCTGTTGTAATTCCTCCAATTGTTCGGGTGTAACTGTGATTGGTTTTTCACAGATAACGTTTTTTCCGTTTTCGAGCATAAGCCTGCTTTGCTCATAGTGTAAAGCGTTCGGGCTTGCAATATATACAGATGTAAAGTCATTTGACTTTGCAAAGCTTTCAAGGCT
>JAZUIT010000111.1:0-3576 GCA_045642385.1 Acutalibacteraceae bacterium | reverse complement strand
ACAAGAAAAGAAATGATAGAAAAAAATATTCCACTGGTACATTCCTGTGCAAAGAAATTCAAAAACAGGGGAGTGGAATATGAGGATTTGTTTCAGTCGGGTTGCATTGGACTTATAAAGGCTGTTGACAATTTTCAGGCTGACAGGGGATTTCAGTTTTCTACCTATGCAGTACCGGTGATATTGGGTGAAATTAAGCGGATTTTCCGTGACGGAGGCAGTATAAAGATAAGCAGAGCCTTAAAGGAAAATTCGAGAAATTTAATAAAATTGAAGGATGAATTAACCGTAAAAAACGGTAATGAGCCTACAATAGGTGAGCTTGCACAAAAAGCCGGAATTACACCTGAACAGACGGCACAATTATTAGAAATATCACAGCCCGTGTTATCATTATCATTTAAAAACGAAGACGGGGAATGTGAGCTTGATGTTCCCGTGGAGTCCTGTGAGTTACAGATAATTGACAAAATAGCATTGGGACAAGCTTTAAATGAATTAAACGAAAATGACAGAAAGATAGTTGAATTGAGGTTTTTTAAATCTCTTACACAATCAAAAACCGCCGAAATACTTTCAATGACACAGGTACAGATTTCCCGAAGAGAAAAGGTAATAATTAAAGAATTGAGAAAATATTTGTCGTAAGTGATTAGTGAACGGTTAAAAATAAAACAAGCAAGGAATGTCATTGCAGACTATCCTTGCTTATTTTTTATTGTGAATTTTTCAAGTGAAATAATTAAAACCGGTATCACTATAAGTTGAACAATTATTCCGGGTATTGCATTTAAAAATGCGCCGGATATAAAAGCAGTAAAACCGAAATTACATTTGCCTAAGCCGTTTAGTATTGTCATTACAATACCCCAGATTATTCTGCCTGAAACCATTGAACTTATGAGGGAAACGAAAATGCTGATTTTATTTTTCGGTAAAAATTTGTATAAAAGTCCTGCTATAACGCCGTAGGTCATAAGCTCAAAGCACATAGCAATACCACTCGGTATTATCGGGGGCATACCGAACATGAAAAACCTAAGTAAGGGTGCTGCAAATCCGATTACTCCGGCATATACTGGACCGCAGAAAAATCCGCATAATATAATCGGGATATGCATGGGACAGAGTGCTTTTCCTATTTGTTGAAGCTGTCCTGTGATAAAGGGAAGCACAAGTGCTAATGCTAAAAACATAGCCGCTGTTATAAGGCGGTAAAGCTTAAATCTTGATGTCATTTAAAACATTCTTTCTTAATCTCTATTAAATAAATCTGTATAAGCTTTCTGTTCAAGTAAGCTTTTGTAAGCCGGTCTGATAATTTTGTCAACATTAATAAGTTCCTCAATTCTATGAGCACTCCAACCGACAATCCTCGCCATAGCAAAAATAGGGGTAAACAGCTCCGGAGGAATATCAAGCATTTTATAAACAAAGCCGCTGTAAAAGTCAACATTTGCACTGACACCCTTATAAATTGCTCTTTCCTCAGCAATAACCTTTGGTGCTGACTGTTCAATCATTGAATACAGTGCGAAATCTTCTTCTCTGCCTTTTTCCTTGGCAAGCTGATTTACGAAACTTTTAAATATAACTGCACGGGGATCGGAAATCGAATACACGGCGTGACCCATTCCGTAGATCAATCCACGCTTATCAAAAACTTCCTTATTAAGTATTTTTTTAAGATACTGTTCAACCTCATCACGATCGGTAATATCGGAAACATTTTCTTTAATATTATCTATCATCTGGACAACCTTAATGTTAGCGCCGCCGTGCTTGGGACCTTTTAAAGATGAAAGAGCTGCTGCAATAACGGAATATGTGTCGGAACCTGCGGAGGTTACAACTCTCGTGGTAAATGTGGAATTATTACCGCCGCCGTGCTCCATGTGAAGCACCAGCGCAAGGTCAAGAACCTTTGCTTCAAGTTGGGTATATTGCTTATCGGGACGCAGTATTCTTAAAATATTTTCAGCAACAGAAAGATTAGGCTCTGTTCTGTGAATATAAAAGCTGTCACCGCATTCATAATGATTGTAGGCGTGATAACCGTAAACTGCAAGCATCGGAAAAACGCTTATCAGTACAAGGCATTGGCGCAGAACATTATCAATGGATAAATCGGTAATGTTTGAATCGTAAGAAGCAAGGGTAAGAACACTTTTTGTCATCGAATTCATAATATCGGGACTTGGAGCTTTCATAATGACATCACGGACAAAATTTGTAGGTAAATATCTGCTGATACCTAAGATATCTTTAAAATCTTTAAGCTGTTCTTCATTGGGAAGATTTCCGAACAACAGCAGATATGCAACTTCTTCATAGCCGAATCTGTTACCGGAAGAAAATCCCTTTACAAGGTCATAAATGTCATAACCTCTGTAAAGCAATCTACCTTCACAGGGCACGGTTTTGCCGTTAATAACTTTATTTGATTCAATAAGTGAGATGTTTGTAAGACCCGATAATACACCCTTGCCGGTTTTATCTCTAAGACCTTTTTTAACACCGTATTCGTCGAAAAGGTCTCTGTTAATTCTTGATGAGTCAAAACAAAAATCAGCATATTTTTTTGAAAAAGCTTCAATAATAGGGGAATTACGCATAATTTATTCTCCTTTCAAAGTATGAATATTCTAACATAAATTCTATTCAATTACAAGCATGTCACAATAAGTTTACAATTGACGGGAATTATAGTATAATATGTGTAAAATATATATGATTGTTTTTGAAAGAGGGAGTATTAATGCGTAAAACGAAAATAGTCTGCACCATGGGACCTTCCTGTGATGATGAAAAGATTTTATCGGAAATGCTCAATGCAGGAATGGATGTGGCAAGGCTTAATTTTTCACACGGTACACACGAAATTCATCAGAAAAAAATAAATATGCTTAAAAAAATCCGTGATGAACAAAAAAAGCCCCTTGCTATTATGCTTGATACAAAGGGACCTGAATACAGAATAGGTATGTTTGATAAAGGCAAATATATGCTCACTCAGGGAGAAAAATTTATTTTTACAACTGACGATATTACGGGAAACGTTGAGAGGGTTTCCGTAAGCTATAAAAAACTTAATTCGGAACTTGATGTCGGCAACAAAATTTTGGTAAACAACGGGCTGTTGGAATTTACGGTTACGGAGATTAGTGGAAATGATATTATTTGCCGTATTGATGTGGGCGGTGAAATTTCCGACAGAAAAAGTATGAGCTTTCCCGACAAGGTTCTGAAACAGGTTTATTTGAGTGAACAGGATAAATCTGATTTACTGTTTGGATTAAAAAATGATGTAGATTATATTGCCTGTTCCTTTGTGTCCTGCAAACAGAATATATTGGATGTTATAAACTTTATAAATGAACATAATGAAAAAATACCGGGGATAATTGCAAAAATTGAAAACCGAGCCGGCATAGATAACATTGAGGATATTTGCTCCGTATGTGACGGTATAATGATAGGCAGGGGAGATATGGGGGTTGAAATTCCTTTTACAGAGCTTCCCGCCATTCAAAAACAGCTTATAACAAAATGCAGACTTATGGGTAAAAGAGTGAT
>JAZUIT010000110.1:0-8312 GCA_045642385.1 Acutalibacteraceae bacterium | reverse complement strand
TTTCATCATACTTTTTTGAATCCGCATCTGCTCCGAGCAGTTCATCAATGCTTATACCGAAATAATTTGCCAATGACGGCAGCATCTCAATATCGGGATAACCTTCTCCACGCTCCCATTTGCTGACAGACTGTGCCGATACGCCTATGAGCGCACCGATTTCCTCTTGTGTCAAGCCTTTTTCATATCTCAATTCTTTAATCTTTTCACCAATTTTAAGTTTCATAAGTTCACCTGCATTATAAAATTGAAAGCTTTCTGATGAAAGTATAAATAAAGATACAACGACTGTCAACAACGCCGTAATGGAAGTGAATCAATAATCGGTTGAATTTGTCAAAAAATCGGTGAAATTTTCGACTTCAAACTTCATTGTATCCATATTAAAGATATGAATGCTGCAATTTGCCGCCTTAAAAGTGGTTGTTTTATTACTCCATTCGATTCCGTTTACGAGATGATAAATGATATTAATCACACCGCCGTGCGTAACCACAAGAATATTTTCATCCGTATTTTTATATTGTTCCTTAAACTCATTAAACCATTTTTTGATACGCATAAAGAAATCGTCAGGGCTTTCTCCGTTCGGATACGGCTCGTTCATTTTAAGCGAACGGAAAAACAGTCCCGGATACCGTTCAAGGGCTTCTTCGTTCGGCATTCCGGCTAAATCGCCGTTATTCATTTCCCGTAATTGAATTTCAGTTTGAACGGGTAAATCCAATTCATCGGATATAAATTGTGCGGTGGATACAGCTCTCGGCAAATCGCTTGAAATAATCTTTCCGATACGGTATTCATGGTTGTTTTCTTTCAGATGATCTGCAAGAAGTTTTGCCTGCTGTCTGCCTTCCGGTATCAGGTCTAAATCGCTCCATCCACCTCGGTATCTGTCATCATCTTTTCCGTGTCTGATAAAAAATACTTTCACATTAAATTTCTCCGTCAATTCTGATTTGTCGCATCATTCCGACAAATCGATCCAATATCTTTCCAAATATATGTCTTGCTCTTTTTCATATACGGTCGATTCATAAACACCGCCGTTGTTTAGAATTGTTCTGCGGCTGCCCTCGTTCCCCTGAATACAGCATATCAGCACACGCTCGATTCCGAGCTTTTTGCATTCGGGCAGCACGAGCTTCAGCATTTGGGTGGCGTAACCTTTTCTGCGTTCACTCGGACAAACGGAATAGCCGATATGCCCTGCATATTTTTCAAGATAGTCATTGAAATAATGCCGTATCTGAATAACTCCGACAATTTTCATGTCCGATTCACGGACATGAATGTACTGCGTCACCGGAACAAAATCGGGAGGCGTGGTTTCCGGCCGTTTATACAGTTCGACCTGCTCAAGCCAATCTTCCGTTCTGTCAAAGCGTCGGAGCGAACCGCAGCCGTCCATAGAGCCTCCGTATTCAAGAAACTCTCGGCGATATTCCTGTATTTGTTTGTCATATTCCATAGAAGGAGCTGTGAGTTTCATTTTATAGCCTCCAAATATTTCTTAATACTCGGTCTTAACGGCGGGGAAATCATATCTATATCAATTTCCGAAGGCTTAAAGAATTTCAGTTCTTCAAACTCTTCCTTTTGGGCTATCATTTCACCGTGAAATTGATTGCACAGATACACAATTTCTATATTTGACACTTCATCACCGTTGGGATATGTATAGCGTACGTCTGCTCCCGAATTTACAGTAAAGAAAGATAATTCATCTGCAATGAGCCCCGTTTCTTCAAGCAGTTCTCTCTTGGCACAATTTTCGACTTTTTCATCAATTTCAACCGAGCCGCCGAAATAACCCCACAGTTGATTATCTGCACGCCTGCCGAGAAGTATTTCTCCTGCATTGTTGACGATTATAACACCCGCACCGCACTGAATAAGCGTTTGGTGTCCTACGAATTTTCGCAAATGCATTATGTAGTTGCTCATTGTATTATCCTTTCAGTTCAAAACAACATCAATTTCATCTTTTTCCGGCATCATAAAAACAGAATTAAATTTGTGGATAAGACCGTCATCAACATAATAAGCACTTGTATTTTCTGCAAGCACCTCAGCGTTTCTTTTCTGAATATTATGTTGCCATTATATTTTCATCTCCATAAACCCAACTGTAAACGGCAAGTGTGTAAATTTGTGCGTTCCTGTATGAACAAAGCCTAAAGTTAAATACCAATTTTTCAGTGTTGTATTTTCTTCAATTATACCGATTGATATTTTACTGCCGCCATACTTCTTAACTATTGTAATAGCATAATCAATCATTGATTTACCGATACCTAAATGACGATATTCGGGCAATACTGCAAGATTATTTAGTTCCCATTCTTCGTCACTGCACTTTGCAAGAGAAAAGTAACCGACAGGAATAGTATCTTGAAAAAACAAAAACATCCGTCTGCCATCATCAAATTGCTTTTTAAGTTTACCCATAGTTATAAATGCAGTATGCGAAGGACAGTTGTTTTCGGTCAACTTAAATTCTTTCGCAACCGTTATAAAACTATTACGGATTATTTCAAGGCAAATATTCATTTGTTCTTTGTTTTCAACCTGTTTTATCATAAATCATCCCTCCACAAAATCAATTAACTGCTTCAGGTTTTGAATTGTCCGGTTATCTTTGTTTTCGCCGCTGCGGTCAAGAGAAAATGATGTAAAGCCCTGCTCTCTTGCCCCTTCGGCTTCTTCTTTACAATCATCAACATAGATACTTTCACAAGCCTTAACGCCCTGAGCATTCAGTGCCGTATTAAAAATAATCGGACTCGGTTTTTCACAATGATACGTAGAATTTGTTCATGTTAGAAACATGCAAATTTATTATTCAATTATAATATGGTTAGAACCTTTAAAAGATATGCTTCCGCTTATTTTATCACCGAGAATGAAAATGACAAACTGATCAGATTCCAAATGAACAAAAGATTCTTGATTAAGAGTTCCATAAATGTAGATTTCAACTCCGTTGTCAAATGAAACATAAAAATCTATTGGAGCATACGGGTAAATTTTTTCATTGTTTTGATTAAAACACGCCGTTTTTACTTTAACAGAAGAAAAATCCTCACTTAATATTTCACCGATTATTTTCGGTAACTTTGATAAATCGCCACAAACAGAAAACAAATACGGATAAAAAAGACTTACTATTCTTTTATGGTCATCGTCTCTGATTTTAACATCTCTGAATATCAGAAATTCATTAAATGACATCATATGATTTCCTCCACGAATAATTTTTACATTATTCATTTTCTCGCCAACTGCAAGTCTATTGTATCGAAAATCGTGATTTCTCCGCCGTGTTGGTTTATTGCTTTTTCAATTTCAGAGAAAAACTCCAAGCGGATTTTTTCTTCAATCGCTATATGATCGGAATAAGTTCCGATAAGCGTTACATATTCTTCGGCGGTGAAAGTTCTTGTTCTGTAAAAGAGCTTATACCGTATATCCCCGAAACCGTATTTTTCGGCAATCAACGCCCGCCTGTAAGCCTGTTTCTCCGTAAACTCAGAAACCGTTTCGGGCGATTTGTTATAGTATTTGTAATAATATCGGGCATAGATTTCGTCAATCTCTTTTGACAAATCGGGATCATCTTTGCATCTGAACGGGTGATTTGCGAAACGGGCGAAAACGCCGCCGTCTTTGAGCAAATCATAAACCTTTTTATAGCCGATTTCTTCGGGAATCCAATGAAAAGCCGAAGCGGAATAAATCAAGTCGTATTCATCATGGTTAAAATCAAGATCTTCAAATTTTCCCGATACTGCCGAAAAGTTCGGGTAATCTTTGAATTTTTCACGGCAGAGAACGCAGAAGTTTTCACCGTAATTCACCGCCGTAAGAGAACATCCCGTTTTAAGGAACGGCAAAGTTGCCTGACCGCCGCCGATACCGACTTCCACGGCTTTGCTGTTTGAATCAATATTTATGTATTCAAAAATAGCACGGTATAATTCGTCAACATAACCGGGACGAAACTTTTCGTAAGTAGAAGCAACCGTATCAAATGTACCTTCTAAACCTTGCATTATTCACATACCCCTTAACACCATTTACACGGTATACTTAAAAAGACACTATTATTATTTACAAAGCCGATATTTTCATAAAAACTGGCCGTTTCTTTTGTGGTGTTAACAAGCCATTCTGAATTTGGGAATTGTTCTCTGCATCTTTTAATAAGTTCTTTACCTATCCCACATCCTTGATATTCGGGCAAAACTGCCAAATCATAAATAACAGACCTGAACATCTTGTCACTTAATACTCTGACACAGCCGACCAACAAATCATTATTCCAAGCAGAAATAACTATCGTTGAATTGATAAAAGGCTTATTGAAATTATCAATCATAGTATGTGTTGTCGTTGCTTCATCTGCCCAACCAACAGCAGAAAATAATTTATAAAGTTGTTCATTCGGTAAATCTTTTATTGTTTTGTATGTTATATTCATAAATTCTTACCTATTCTTCATTGCAACAAAATTTTCAACATACCCGATTTGTGTAGGCATTATATTTTCGGGAAGATTATCTATATCAAAAAATCTTAATTCCGTACTTTCACCGTCATGCTTTAATTCGCCGTAAAAATCGTTGATTTCATACACCACGTCGGTATAATACACTTCATCGCCGTTGGGATAAACCATATGTACATTTGCCTTAATATCAAACAACTTCGGATTTCTAAATTCAAGATTAGTTTCTTCTTTGATTTCTCTTTTAAGAGCATCTTCCAACGATTCACCAAGCTCAATAGCACCACCGGGAGTACACCATTCACCTGTATCAGTTCTCTTTTCAAGAAGCATACCTTTTTCTTTATTGTAAAGAATTGCCATAGCTGCGACTGCCATAATTGGTGCATGACCTACAAACTTTCTCATTTCACCGATGTAACTCATAATAACCTCCCGAATTATATTCTTTTAATAAAGCCGTTTCTGTTTCACATAGCATTGCAATAACTAAATATTCCCTTTGCCATTTCCCTGAATTGCTCACGATATAATTCTGCTATTGCAGGTATATCATCAACTGTTGCTTTTCTTATCATAAACTTTCCTCCCAAGCTTGTTTAAGCGCTTTTATACTTTGATAACGCTCGTTTCTTCTGTCACTTACTGCCTTTGTTGCAACTGCAAATGCTTCATCTGACAGTTGCCAATCATCACGGGTACGATCGTAATTGCCGAAAAGAGCAAAGGCAAAAGCACCGGCACAATAAACATTTGTTATCTCGTCAATATCTGCACCGAGTTTGTATTCTTCAGGAGACTGGAACTTTGAACTTCCCCACATTCTGCCCATATCGTTAATACACGGTTGTTTTCTAAAAAAGTCAATATCACAGATTGTTGTTTTTTGATTTTCGGCATCGTACATAATACTTCCATCGTAAAAATCAACTGCAACATATCCGCTTGAATTTGTGTAATCCAAGAAATCAAGAATATCTCGGAAAGCATTAAGCCTGTCCGCAACAGGTAAATTCATAAATCTGCGATGTTCTGCAGGGTACATTCTGCCCATACAGTCACCGTCAACCCACTTGAATACCATTGCAAAGCCACCGTTGATTTCTTTTGCTTCAACAAACTCAATAAGCTTTTTGTGTTTCAAATTCTCATATACCGGTAAAGTTGATTTCAATCGCTCAATCGCATCTTCGGGAGTGCCGTTATAGGCCTCGGTCGGTGCCCCTGCGAACTTTACAAAATACCTTTCACCGTCTTTTTCTGTTCCAAAACAAATGTTACCCGAATCTTGGTCATCAAATACTTTGAACACCTTTCCGTATTGGCTGATAAAGCTGAAATCGAAAGGTACTTTCATTTTATACGGCAAACCGTCAATATACTGCAAATAATAACCCTTGAAATACCAAGTCGGCACGGGATTCTGCATATTGTCATACCATTCGAGAACATCTTTCGCCTGATTCAGCATTGTCTGAATTTCGCCGTCACCGAAAGGAATTGCCCAAGGGATAGATGAAAGCATATTGCTGCTGATGTAAAGTGCAAGGAGTTTCCAAAAATCCATAGGTACATTGTCATCAAAATATCCGTTAACAATACCTGATGCAAAAATCGGGGCAGACTGTGCACACCACACAATGCGGTTAAATTCTTCCCACGGGTCACCGAAATCATATCTATCAAAATCAATAATAACGATTTTACCGTTTTCTATCATCATATTACCGATATGATAATCTCCGTGCTGATAACTTTGCGGTCTGTTCTTCAGCAAGTGCCGGTTAGCTTCTATGTAATCAATGATATAGTCGGAACCGTCAAACTTTATGGAGCAGTCATTATACATCTGTATTTTTCTGTCCATTTTCTTGTTGAATCGTTCTTCCCAATCTGGTTGGTCAGCAGGTGCAGGTATTGAGTGAATCTTCTTCAAAATTTTGCCTGCTTCAAGTCCGAGAGCATACTGCTCCGAATCTGCAAGATACGGAACAACTTCCTCGGCATCTTTTCCGTCAATCCAAGTCTGTAAAGTGTATACACCCTCGTCACACTTACCGAAATCAACAGGCTTGCACATAGGCACACCGAGTTTTTCAATCTGTTTCTGCATAATGTACATATTCTCACGATTGGCACTCTTTTCAAAAGGTGTAACACGCAAAAGATATTTTGTTCCGTCAGCAGTTGTGACACAGTATTTCTTGTCACCCGACCAACCTTTGTTTATGGGTTCTTTAATTATAAAGTTAATCATATTATATCCTCTTCATTAGCTTGAGATATTCTCCGTTTTCGTCTGTACCGTCAAAAAGAACCTCTGTGAAGCCGTATTTTCTGTAGAGATGCAAAGCATTTGTATTATCCTTATCAACACCTATTGTCATTTCAGAAAAGCCCATTGCTTTAGCTTTATTTATAAGGAACTCAAGAATCGTACTGCCTATTCCACGATTTCTGTATTCCTTTTTTACTATCATTCTTGAAACATAGACACGTTTGTTAGAAATAGTGTAATCTGCATCCCCTGCATCCAGAACCAATGCCCCTTCGCCAATGAACTCACCATTTATTTTGTAAATATAAACGAGACGATTGCCGTTTTTTATCTCTTCAAGCCATTTGTCAGCAAGAGGCTGAGTCTTCATGTTCCATATATTCGAACACTTGAAATAGTCTTCAGGATTGAGTGATTCTATTGACACATCAAAAAAATTCTTAATATCTGCTCTTCGAAAACCTAAAGAATGTATTACATTTAACATTGCAAGATTGACAGGCAATGTAGAACAAGTTGCAGTTTTACCTTGTTCTAATATCTTTTGTGTAACAAATGAAACTATTTCTTTTGATAACCCCTTATTACGATATTCTGAAACTGTTTTCACATCAGCAGCTTCCCATGCAGAATCGCTATATTTTTCAATAGCACAGCGAGCAACCGGCTTGTTATCAGCATATAAAAGATAATATTCTGTTCCTTCGTTCAGCCATTCGTTCCAATCTGATATATCTGCGCCTTTATAAAACAGTCTTTTATGTTTAGGTTTACAAAGTTTTAAGTGTTCATTGAACTCTGTATATTCAGCACGTTTTATTATGTGCTTCTGTTCAATTAAATTAAGTTTTGAAATGTCATCAATTTCAAAGATGATTTCTTCAGGATTTCGCATAAGTTCACCTTATTTCCATGTCTGAGATATAGTTTCCGTATTCAGGCAATACATAGATTATTTCGTTATCATTATTGTACTTAAAACCAATAATTCTCCCTTGACAATACAAAGCCTTAAAGCTGACGGCTCTGTTTTTGCGTGCGTTCCAAGCCATATTTTTAATATCTTTTCTGCGTGGTTTTCGTTTTGATTCCTTGCAATATTCTTTCCACACACCGTAAATCTCTTTTATCTGCGGCTTGTTATATGGATTTATGCTGATTAAATCGGTAAGCTTTACAAGCTCTGAAATCATCTTATCAATTTCCGCAGTATGCTTATTCTCTGTCAAATGCTTGCAGTAAACTAAATAATGTCCCCATCCCTGATTAATGCCTGTGTCATGGTAACCTACAGCCTTCCAGAACGGGATTCCGCAAACGGGGTCGGGATATAACAATATAGTAGCAGTTCCGTTAGCCTTGAAGATTTTCTCTATGTAGTTATTCAGAATTCTGCCATAGCCTTTTCTTCTGTGTTTCGGTGAAATGTAAAAATCATTAACTGTTCCATATCTAAAGGGAATGTCAACAATATCAGTTGCCGTTATAGAAACAGAAGCAAAACCGATTATCTCTTTGCCTGAC
>JAZUIT010000109.1:0-3301 GCA_045642385.1 Acutalibacteraceae bacterium | reverse complement strand
CGTTGAAGCTAAGACAATCACCGTTACCAGATATGACAATTCTGCTGCTGTTACAGAGAATCCGTATTCAATAGTTTCTGTTGAAGGCGCAAACGGCAGAAAGAACGCATTCACCAACATGACAGTTGTTACCACCGCTGGCGTTTCCAAGGTACGTCTTACCATAGGCAGCAAGAAGGCTACATACACTGCTGATTCACAGAATGTAACCTGCACTACCGAAGGCGATTACACAACATGGGTAATCGGTTACAGATTTACCACAGGTACAGCAGACGGCCAGGGTTACACAGTAACTGTTGACGTTCGCGGCAACGAGTGGAGCGAAGCTTCCACCTGCGTATGCACAATCTATGCTACTCAGGCGCAGCTTGATGCAGCAACAGCGTTATAATGCACTGAGCTAACGGCAAATGCCGACAGGTTCAGAACGCATAAGACCCAAAGAAATAAGTCAGCCGGAAAACCCGGCTGACTGAAAAGGCGGTCGCAGAGAAATCTGCGACCCCTGATTTTTTGCCCTTTTTAAGGATTTATGGAAGGAAATAATGATTTGTTCAATACACTTATTTCAGCCGAGAGCGGAAATAGTTTCGCAGAAAATTTGCTTATATATCGAAGCTTTTATAAGGGCAGAATGATAATTATAGCGTAGGGGCGTTAATTTTAGTTGTCAGTTATTAAGGAGCAGTGAGTAGTTGAGGACGGGCTGCGCCCGTACCCGGTTAATATTTATGAAATTTACTGCTGTAATGTAGGGAACGGTCTTGACCGTTCCGCAAGGAATTTATTTATATATGACAGGCATAATAGGCGCAGAGGTTATTCGATAACATATTGCGTATTAAATGTACAGTTCAGGGCGTTCCGGGCATCTGTTTTTTAGTCTGTACCTTATAATATGTAAATGTCAAGTCAAAATGTCGGAAAACGCCAAGTTAAAATGTCGTTTTTCGACAAGATGAAAATGTTGTTAATCGTCAACATCGTCGTCAAAAATTTTTCTGCCTTTGATACGGTAAGAGTGGCCGGTGATTTTCACAATCTCACAATGATGAACCAGACGGTCGATAATGGCATTAGAAATGACGGCATCACCGAAAACATCAGGCCATTTTGAGAATGACTGATTTGTAGTCAGTATGGTAGGCCGTTTTTCGTACCTTGCAGCTATGAGTTGAAAGAATCCGTATGCTGCGTTTTTATCAATTGGTAAATAACCGATTTCATCAATAATCAGTACAGTGTATTTCAGGTAGTGTTTCACCACCTGCTCAACCCTGTTTTCGGTTGCCGCTTGTTTGAACTTTTCCATCAAAACGGCAAAATTGATGAAGTATGTTGAAATACGCTGACTGGCAGCCTCAATTCCTATAGCCGTAGCAAGATGAGTTTTGCCTACGCCGCTTGAACCGATAAATACAATGTTAGATTTTTCATCAATGAATCTTAAACTCATCAGATCCATTATCTGGTCTTTGTTAATGGATGGCTGATAAGAAAAGTCAAAATCTTTGATGGTCTTTATGTAAGGAAAATGCGAAGTCATTATGTTGACTTTTCTTGCTCTTTCATCACGGAACAGTATTTCGGCACTTGTTAATTCAAGCAGAGAATCCTGTAAAGATGCCCCGGATTTAATTGATTTGTCAATTACATTCGGAATTATCTCTTTCATTTTTGTCAGTGAAAGTTCTTCAAGATTATTTGCAAGTACATTAAAGCTTGTCATATATTCCCATGTTCCTTTCGGCTATTTTTGTAATATCATCGTCATCAAAGTCCTTCAGTGAGCCCGACCGCAGAATATCCAGATAATGGTCTCTGTCATAATTGTATTTCTTTGATGTTTTCTCCCAATGTGCAATAACCCGCTGTTCAAGCAAAATATCAAATTCATTACCGTAATCATTGATTTCAACATATTTCCCGATATATTGAGGTAGTACGGAATATTTCTTACCTTCATATGTAATTAAAGCTTCCCTGGAAACCTTTCGCCTGATTGGCTTTTCAAAGTATCCGTGAAGACAGGACAAATCTGCTTCAATTAAATATTCATGCTCAATTTTTAACAGCTCAGAGGGTATTTTATCTGTTGCCTGACTGATATTGTTGTTGATATCCTCATTCAATTCTCTTGTATATCTTTTTATGTCATCAAAAGAATGAATATCTCCGCTGTAAACCTTAAGACGGTTCATAAGCTTAGCTGTTACTTCAACCTTGCCTTTTGTTTCCGGCCTGTATGCAACACAAGCCTTGGGAACAAATCCGCAATCGGCAGCAAACAATGAAAATTCGTTGTTAAATACGGGTTCACTGTATTGTGTTCTGGATTTGTCTATGATTGACCTCATATTATCAAACAAAATTTCATGAGGTACTCCGCCGATATATTTGAATGCACAGGCAAGACAAAATTCAACCTGAGAGAGGTCTCTTGTTTCGGTAGCCATAAGGAATCTGAATCTTGAAAATCCAAGAGTCAGAAGAAATATATTAAACTTTATCACATCTCCTTCAACTGTTTTGAATTTAAGGGATTCTTTCCAATCAACCTGAGCCTGTAATCCGGGAGTTGTTTCAAAACGAATTACGGCTGTCTGCTGATTGTGTCGATGCAGTTTGTGTATGTAACTTTTAAGTGTTGAATACGAACCCGTATAACCTTTGTGTTTAACAAGATAATGGTAGATTGCAATTGCCGGAGCACCTGTTTTTACTTTTTCCTCAATTATTTGTTCATAACCATCTGTTTTCCTTTTGTAAACTCTTGTTGAAACAGGTCTTTCTTCACTGACAGCTTCAACCTGTTTCTTGATGGTTCTCGGATCGCAGTTAAACTGTCTGCCAAGCTTCGCATAATTTATCTTTATTTCCGGGTTTTCTTTCAGCATAAATTTCACCTTCTCATAAATATCTTTTCTTATGTTCACCCGACGCACCTCCCGACTTGCTGTATTTTTATCATACAGCAGTCGCTCGTGCGTCTTCCATAAAAAACGACATTTTATGTTGGCGAAATACTACATTTTCATTTTAGCGTTTACAATAATATTTATATAACTTTTTATTAGGAGTAGAAAATTAGTGCCCTAAACGCCCGGGAAAGCAAAAGTGAGTTGTCATTCCTGAAGGTAAAACCAGCCCCCTTGCGGGAAAAATTCAGCACAGACGAAAACAGTAATTTTGTCCGAATTTGCTCGGAACAGTCAAGACTGTTCCCTACACACTCTCAGTTGGTTAGTGCAAAATGTAGGGAATGGTCTTGACCATTCCGTAAGTGTTTTGCCTATAT
>JAZUIT010000108.1:0-4939 GCA_045642385.1 Acutalibacteraceae bacterium | reverse complement strand
AAGGTTTTTAACCGACGCTTTATCTGTATATGTACTTCCGGTTCCGTCTGCCTTTGTGTTCCATCCGGCAAATGTATATCCCGTTTTTGTAAAGGCATTTGCAGTCAGTGCTTTTGCAGCATCATATGTCATTGAAAGATTCGGCATTGATCCTGATGCCGAGCCGTTGCCGTTAAACACTATGGCATAATTATTTGCTGTCCAGTGAGCATAATAAGTTACATTTGATGAAACAATTGTTGATGATGATACTTTTGTTCCGCCCGAAACCGCAGTGTACCAACCATCAAAGGTATATCCGGTTCTGGTTGCCGAAGGAAGCGTGCCAACTGCATTGTTGGTCCATTGTGCATAAAGTGTTACAGATGCATCTCCGAAGTAATTATTTCCAGGTTCCCATACTTTACCGGATCCGTCTTTCAAAACGTTCCAGCTTTTGAATGTACATGCCACATTTATATTTGTTGTGGAACATATACCTCCATTCGAATTAAATGTTGCTGTATATTTTTTTGCAGGAATTGTATTGGGAATAGATACCGAAGTGTTATCTGCATAGTACGAAAATGCTTCAGGAGCACCGGAACCGCCGTTAGCGTCAAAATTTACTGTGTATTGATCTGTCCAATGAGCATATAATGTTCTGGCAGATGTAACCGTACCGGTATTTGTAACTTTTGTACCGCCGGCTGCTGATGTATACCAGCCATCAAATCTTGCGCTTGATTTCGTCGGAGTAGGTAATGTTCCATAAGTAGGGTTTGTCCATTGAGCATAAAGCGTTGTATCAGCACTGCTATTAAAAGTACCACCCTTGGAATAGGATGTACCGCTTCCGTTAGAACTTGTATTCCAATTGGTAAATGTGCATGAGTAATTCTTTGTAGGTACAGAGCATGTGCCGCCATTTGCATCAAAAGTTATAGTATAAGCCTTTGTGGGAACAGATGAACTGAGAGTAAGTGCATTATATGTTGTTCCGCTTGCCTTGATCGTGTTGGTTTTAGTCTGTGAAGAGGGCGCTCCGGTACCACCATTGGCATTGTAAGATACAGTGTAATTTTGAGTTAATGTTCGTGTTCTGTAACGGTATACAGTTCGGGTAGTAGGCGTCGTGTCTCCATTACCATACCACCATTTATCCGCGTCTCCATTATAAGTCTGACAATGAGAATAACCTATATAGTCATATGTTACCCATCCGTCAAAAGTTGTAAACTCACCATAATATGTTAATGGAGAATCCACGGCAATACTATGGCATTCTGATCCCCACGCGCCGACAGAACTCCCCTTGTTATATACCGTATGATCAGACGGATAAGTTGCAATTGTGCCATCCTTTCTGAATATCGAATAATGGTAGTATGTGTATTGGGTTTTTGTCTCAACCTGTCTGTAACAGATACCGCTGTAATACAGTTCATTTACATAGTCGGTGGACCAATCACTCCAACTGCTCCAACTGCCTTCGCTAATTGAAGAAGCCGAAGTCATTGGAACAAAATACTGTAAAAAACACCCTGCAATCATTATCACAGATAGTGCTGCCGATATCAGTCTCTTTTTTCTCATAATGCTTAACCTCCAAGAGAGAATTACTTTTTGCAAAAGAATGTTTTATTTGTTTTAAATAATAACGGCTGCGGCTTAATATCATTTGAGTCTCTTTGAATTTCGCACCCATCATTGTGAATTTCACGAGATCAGATTTGTACTTCCAAATATCATAGTATCAACTTGGAAAATGCAAAACATATTCATTGGCTTTTCAGCTGAATTAAAAAATGATGATAGGCTACCTTTGCTAATTGCCGATTCTTTCATTAGGGGATAGATTCGTTTTAATAATCTTCATTCGGATATCCTCCTTAATGCATATATAAGTTTAGTATATATATATAACAATAAAAAACAAAGCTGTTTGCAAAAATAACGCGATTTTGTAAAAAATAACACGCCGTTAATCAAAATTTTATTGATTAACAGCGTGCTTTTTTAAATAATTGTTCAAAAACGAATATTATATTTTTGCTTTCAACGCAAGCACCGCTCTGTATTCGCAATCGTTCTGTTCGGTAACAAATCTGCCTTTATATACCTTCGCAATATCGGAAAGTATCTTCTGACCGAAGCCGTGGTTTTTATCTTTTTCTCTGATACCTGAACCTTGTCCGGAAACGCAGCTGTTGAGAACCGCAACATAGATTTCTCCGTTTTCAATATGACTCTTGACTTCGATATATTTCTTTTCGGATTGTGCTGCGGCATTAATTGCATTGTCAATCAAATTTACAAACGCCTTGCAGATATCTATTTCATCAATGCCTGTTTTTTCAGGAAGCGAAACATCAAAATCAAATGTAACATTCCGCTCTCTGCAGGTCTGAGCTTTGATCGACAGAATGGTGTTTATCAGCGTGTTTTTGGCATATTTTTCAATATGAATATTTTTTATCGAATTGCTGAGCATATTCAGTATTTTTCCCGATTCTTCTGCATCTCCGGTTTTTATCATACCGTATGCGATCTGAACAATATTAGCGAGATCATGCCGTATTTTCCGCGTTTCTTCAATGTTCTTTTCAATGGTTTTGTAGTATTCAAGATTCATCCTGTTTTTGTATTCGGAAAGCGCAAGCTCGTCCTTCAGTTTGCCCGATTTTGCTTCCTTGACCATTAATAACAATAGTGCAAAATCAGAAACAAGGAACAGCGCACCCGAGGCTACAAGGAAACCCACGGCAACCGATGAATTTTTACCGAATATGGCCAATATTTTTTCCGGAGCGAAAACCTTATCTTCGTTGAGTATCATCATAACAGCAAAAACGCAAATCAATTGGGCTATCACAACAACGGAAAATTCAATAATGCTGAATTTGGCAAATGCAACATCGTCCTTTTTCATTCTGTAAAACGCGGTAAACGCAAACATCAGCAAAACGGAAATAATGATATCCACAATAGCCGACGGCGAATCCGGAGCATCTATCGAACCAAATGAATATGCTATCGGCATCGTCAGCAGCGTTCCCAGATACAGAATTCCCAATACAGAAAGTGAAATGTAAAGCTTTATTTTAATGCTGTCCTTAAACGCAGCAAAAGCCGTTACAAAAAAGATAATATGAGCGAGCGCCACAAGAAAAATCGGATTTATAAACGATAACGCTCTCTGCGACATTGCCGCAGCTGAAAAAGGGATAAAGGCGATGATAAACGATAAATATTTATTATATTTCGGTGTCAGATTGAGAAACAGCGCCAGCATCTGTATCAGGCAGAAAAATGTATTTGTTATATAGTAAATGATCATACTATTCCACCCCGGAAAAAGTAGTATTTCGATTCAGCTTCATCCTGCCTTGAGCGGCTGACATTGATTTCTTTATTGTCTTTCATTGTAAAACGGTGCTTTGAAAATGACTCGATATATTTCATATTGACCATAAAGCTCTTATGGCAGCGGACAAAAGAAGCCGGTATATTTTCTATTTCATCAAGTTTTCCGGATGTCATGAATTCGCTGTTTTCCGTTTTGATGCGGAGCTTCCTTCCGACGCTTTCGATAAACATAATATTGGAAAACGGAATGCGGATCTCTTTTCCCGCTTCATTACAGCAAATATATCTCTGCTCGCTTTCAATTTCCGAAATAGCTTTTTCTATGTAGCGATAAACAAGTTCCTTATCAATCGGCTTGTTTATAAACCCGAACGGCTTAGCTTTAAAAAATATTGACGGAACCTTTTCGGGATATCCTGAAATAAATATTATTTTACTGTCGGTATTCTCTACGAAAAGTCTGCCCGAAACATCAATTCCGCTTTCATTATTCAACACAATATCCATAAATATTATATCAAAATGCAGATCATCATTACTTAATATTTTCCCGACAGCCTCCGATGAATCTGCCGCAAATATATTGCAGGATTTATATTTTTCAAGAATCATCGAACTGATTTGTTCCGTTATTTCTCTTTCATCATCGCAAATTAAAATATACAACAGACACTCCTCCACATTTACTCCAGATTATTCGTTCTTTTTTAATTCTTATTTTACCAAACTAGTCAAAAACAATCAATATCAATTTTTAATTCCAACTCAAATCTGCGTCAAAAATGAAAAAAGTCAAAATTTCAAATCAATTCTGCGTTATTTCCGGAACTTTCGAAATTCTGACTATAATAGTAATGTAAGGCTTTTCAAAAAGTCTTGAAACAAGCGGTTATGCTTTTCGGAGCATAGCCGTTTTTCTTATGCCGTAATCGATGTTGGCTGAGTAATTATCCCAACCGTGCAAATATCATTCATTGACGGAAAAGTGAACCGTAACATGATTTAACTCCCGTATAGGATGAGAAATGTCACAAACCGATCTTTGAGCCTGTCACGCATTTTTTCGCCTTTTTCGATTTTTCCGAATTACCTGAAATGGAGAAAACAATAAGCCGAGATTAATTAAAAATACAAGGAGGTGTCTACAATGAACAACACATCATAGCAAAGACTACGGTTTACGCATTCGCATTTTTCACAATGCTGTCTCAAAACAGAATGTGAAAAAGAAACACACGACAGATAATTGTGTTATATATCTGTCGGGTGGTGATGTGGAAACAGATTTTGCTCACAACAAAATCGTTTCGGCATCACTGCGGAGTTTGAGGAAGCAATCCTCAAGAACGCATTTTCCGAGGCTGACAAAGGCGAATGAAAAAAGTGCTTTCTTCGGATGCAGACAGTACTTGATGTACGGCAAATCCGAAAAAGCACTTAACAGCAACAAATATAATTTCAAAAATCTTGAAATTGAAAGTCTGAACGAAACCGAATTTGTTTTTGTTGTTGCTGTGTTTTTCGCCGCATGTGTCAGCCTACCTCTCGGCAGTCTGCTGAAGACCTCAATCCGGGTTATGATAGTATGTCA
>JAZUIT010000107.1:0-3438 GCA_045642385.1 Acutalibacteraceae bacterium | reverse complement strand
GTAAATATCTTACCGAAAAGAATAAAAAAAATAATCGGTGAATTTTCAAAAGAAGAATTTGACCGTTTCCAGGAAATAAGGTTAAGGGCAGAAAGACCTGTTGTAATTATAATAAACGGTACATCTTATTTTATTAACAGCAATTTTAAACTGACTGCATTTTTGCCGGATAATCCGGTTAAGGTTTCTTTTGAAGAAGTTACAGAAAGCTTTAACAATGCCTGCGGCTACTCCGTACACAGTCATTTAAAAAGCATAAGTGCAGGTTATGTCACATTGAGCACAGGCGACCGTGTAGGTATAGCAGGTGAGGCAATTTGCGAGGATGACAAAATTATCGGTGTGAAAAATATTTCTTCATTGAATATCAGAATTGCAAGGGAGCATAAAAATTCCGCAGAAGAAATTATGAAATATATTTATACCGGTTCATTAAACAGTATTATTGTTGCCGGCGAACCGCTGTCCGGTAAAACAACGATGCTCAGAGATATTGCAAGGCGGCTTTCCGGGGAAAATTTATCGAAATATTATAAGACGGTAATAGTGGACGAGCGGAATGAAATTTCCGGCAGTAACGGCGGTAAATATAATAATGATTTGGGAATAAATACGGATGTTCTTACAGGCTACCCGAAAAAAGAAGGTATAATCTGTGCCTTGCGTTCGCTGTCGCCGGATATAATTATTTGTGATGAAGTGGGTGATATTGAAGAAGTAAGTGCTATTGAACAGGGCTTAAACTGCGGAGTAAAATTTATTGTAAGCGTTCACGCTTCGAGCAGGGATGAATTAATTTTAAGACCTCAAATAAGGCGGCTTATTAAATCCGGTTGCTTTGATAAAATCGTTTTATTAAATAATGCCGCAAGACCTTGCACTATAAATAAAATTTTCGAGGCAGGAAAAATGAATGATGAAATTAACAGGTTTACTTCTGATGATAATATTTTTCTCTCTGACAGGCAGTTTTATTTCTCATAAAAATCAGAAGCGTGAAAAAATATTAGAAAAAATTTTAGTAATGTTAAGGCTTGTTTGCACACAAATCGGATATTTTCAGTCGCCTATTGATGTTATTATTGACAAGCTTTCTCAAAATGAGGAACTGAAAATTCTTGATTTTTTAGAAATCTGTAAAGAAAATCTTAACGAGCTTGACTTTCCCGATGCGTGGAGGGTGAGCGTTGAGCAGTCGGAAATACATAAATCCGACAAAGAATTGTTACTGTCTTTCGGCTTTAATATGGGGACAAGTAATATTGAAGGTCAGCTTTCAAACTGCGAAATGCACAGGGAATTATTTGAAAATAAACTTAACTCAGTAAGGGACAAGAACAGAAAAAACGGTAAATTATACACGGCATTGGGAATTATGACGGGCTGTCTGATTTTTGTTGTTTTGGTTTAGGAGTAAAAATTTATGGATGTTGGTTTTGTATTGAAAATTGCGGCAATAGGGTTGATAGTGGCAGTAATCAACCAAATTTTAGCAAAGTCCGGCAGGGAGGACTATGCACTCATAACCGCACTTGCCGGAATAATAGCGGCACTTTTAATGCTTATGCCCAAGCTTATAGAATTGTATTCCTCCGCAAAGGACACCTTTAATTTATGATAGCGGTAAAAATTTCCGTAACTGCAATTTTGCTTACTGCCGTAATAGTTATAATTCGGCAGTATCAGGGTGATTTTGCCTTTGCGGTGCAGGTTGCAGCGGTAATAATTTTGGTGGCTTTATCACTTAATTTAACGGATGATATTTTCAAAGAGCTTATATCAATTACATCAAACAGTGAAATAAATAATTCATACATAAAATTGCTGATAAAAGCTGTGGGTGCAGCGGTAATTATTGAACTGTCAGCGGATATGTGCAGGGATACCGGAAATTCAGCATTGGCATTCTCTGTTGAATTAACAGGAAAAATTATAATTTTGTCAATGTCATTTCCGATGTTAAAGGCGTTGTGTGAGTTTATAACCGGAATACTAAAATGAAGAAAATTAAAATTTTACTTTTTATACTTTTATTTATTTTTTTGTTTTCCTTACAGGCTTACGGGGAAGATGATTTTATTAAGGAACAGATTGACAGTCTTAATTTTGATGAGATTATTTCATCACTGGACGAGGATGCAAAGGATATACTTTCCGAATTAGAGCTTGACTCTTTGGATTTCAACAAAATGTTTCGCCTGCAACCGGGAAAGCTTTTCAAGGTGTTGGCTGAAATTGTAAACGGTAAGCTTAAAAGTCCCCTTAAATCCTTTGCAATAATAATTTCTGTTTTGATAATAACTGCTTCGGTAGAAAGCTTTGTGCCTGAAACCGATAAAATGAAAACCGTTTTAAACTGCGTTTCGGTGCTGATTTCACTCCTTGTCATTAGCAAGCCTATATTTACTGTGGCTGATTTGGGCTTGACAGCGGTTAAAATGTCATCAAAATTTATGTTGCTTTTTATTCCGGCTTTTGTGGCAGTAATATCGGTCAGCGGCAATCCGCAGTTGGCTTTTTCCTACAACACCTTGTTGTTGGCTTTCGGTCAGATTGTTACTCAAATTTCCGACAGTATAATAAAACCGGCAATAGGAATATTTTTTTCTCTTGGGTTGTCATCATCCGTATCACCTGAATTTAATTTCAGAGAAATATGTTCGCAGATTAAAAAAATATCAACTCTCGTATTAAGCTTTCTGTCCGGTATGTTTTTTTCACTTTTATCAATAAAAGGTGTACTTGCAAACGCCGCCGACTCCATAGCTTCAAGGGGAGTAAAATTTTTAATATCAAGCTTCATTCCCATCGTGGGCGGTTCAGTCAGCGAGGGACTCGGCTCCATTGTGGGCAGTGTGAATATGCTTAAAAGCGTTCTCGGGGTTTTTGCACTTTCCGCTGTCGCAATAATAAATTTACCGGTTATTATTGAACTTACCATCTGGACAGTACTCTTGAGATTGTCAGCCGCCGTGGCAGAAACGGTAAGTTGTACTTCAATTTCCGATACACTTAAAATAATAGCCGATGCGACTGTATTTATTAATGTAATTATTATTTTAAATTGTGTTATTATTATAATTTCAACTGCTTTAATGCTTTTGATAAAGGCGGGTACATAATGGATAATATTAAGATGTGGATACTGTCAATATGTATTTCATCCATTGTGGGCGGTGTGTTTTATATTATTGTACCTGACGGTTCGTTAGGCAAAACCGTTAAGGTTGTAATAACTGTATTTCTGCTGTCTTGTGTGATACTTCCTTTTTCCGGAAATAAAATTGATTTTACAGTTGATGATTTTGATATTGATACTAATAACAAATACTCCGAAATTTTAAAAAACAATATAACCGACAAAATGAAAGAAATTATTACGGAAAACATTTCATCTGTTTTAATTAAACGAAAATATGATTATCAGAGTATTGAAAT
>JAZUIT010000106.1:0-13421 GCA_045642385.1 Acutalibacteraceae bacterium | reverse complement strand
CCGTAATTGAAGCAAAAAACAGTTGAGAAATTTTTAATTTGTGGTATAATAATGATAATGGCATTATTTTAGCACAAAGGAGGATTTTTCACTATGGGAAATAATAACGAAAAAATCGGTCAGAACAGCTCTTTGAAAATTTCTGAAGAGGTTATTTCTTCAATCGCCGCAAATGCCGCACTTGAAATCGACGGTGTTGCAGGTCTTTCAAATAAGGTTGCCGATGTTAAAGGTGCCTTAAAGGGAAAGAATTTTATGAAAGCCGTAAAAGTTATAAAGCTTGACAATGAAATAGTAATAGATATTTATATTTCTTTGGCAGAGGGTGCAAAAATTCAAACGGTTGTACCCACAGTACAAAAGGCTGTTAAGAGTGAAGTTCAGAACATGACAGGTAAGGTTGTGGGCAGTGTTAATGTTAATGTTGCCGACTTAGCTGTCAGCGAGGATGAAGAAAATACAGAAGAATAATAAATCAAGCGTAAGCAATTTTTTGCTTATGCCTGATTTTTGTTTTATTACGGGGGACAGTTATGCCGAAAACAAGACACGAATGCCGCGAAATTGCGTTTATGCTGATATTTGATAAATCATTTAATGATGAACTTTCAATGGATGAAATTTATAATACCGCAGTTGAAGAGGAAATTATTGAATCTGATATTTTTTCCTATGAGCTTGCGATTAAAACGGAAAATAACCTTGAAAATATTGATAAGGTAATTTCCGATAATCTGTCCGGCTGGACAATTTCAAGAATTTCCAGAGTCTCTTTGGCTGTGTTAAGACTTGCTTTGGCAGAGATTATGTATATGGATGAAATTCCCACCGGTGTATCAATCAATGAAGCCGTTGAAATTGTAAAAACTTTTTCTACCGAAAGTGATGCCTCATTCGTAAACGGAGTTCTCGGCAATGTTTCAAGAAGCTTATGTATTTAGGAATTGATACAAGTAATTATACAACATCTGTTGCAGGTTATGACGGTGAAAATATAATACAGAAGAAAATTCCTTTGCCGGTAAAGCAGGGTCAAAAGGGACTGAGACAAAGTGACGCAGTTTTTTTACATACGGTAAATTTACCGCGGGTTTTGGATAAATTCTTTGACAAAAAATATGATGTTGATGCTCTCGGTGTTTCTGTTTCACCCACCACGGAAGAAAATTCGTATATGCCCTGTTTTTTGACGGGTATTGCTTCTGCTGTATCAATTTCAAAGGCTTTGGATGTACCGTTGTACAGATTTTCACACCAGCAGGGACATATTGCCGCCGCGCTGTACGGTACAAAGAAACTTGAATTTATAAATGAAGAATTTTTTGCATTTCATATTTCCGGCGGCACTACCGACTTACTTTTTGTAGAACCCGATGACATTAATATTTTGTCTATTAAAAGAATAGGCGGTACAACGGATTTAAAGGCAGGACAGGCTGTTGACCGTTTGGGCGTAAATCTCGGCTTTCCGTTTCCGGCAGGTAAATATGTTGATGCAGAAGCTTTAAAAAGTGACAAAACATTTAAAATTAAACCTACTGTAAACGGACTTGATTGCAGTCTTTCCGGATTGCAAAATAAATATGAAAAAATGATATCTGACGGCGAAGCGGTTGAGGATATCTGTAAATTCTGCATTGATTATCTGAGTGAAACTATTTTAAAGTTAATTGATAATGCAATAAAAATTTACGGTAAAAAGCCGATTGTTATGTCCGGCGGAGTAATGTCAAACAGTATAATTAAATCAAGAGTATCAGCTCAGACGGGAGCGTTTTTCGCACCGCCGGAATTTTCCGCTGATAACGCAGCCGGTATTGCCGTTTTAACAAAATTGAAAGGCGAAAGGTTATGAACAAGACTCCGGTTTTAACCGTAACCCAACTTAACACATATATAAAATCATTATTTGATTTTGACAGAAATCTTAATAATGTTACAGTTGTGGGGCAAATTTCAAATTTCACAAATCATTACAGAACCGGTCATTTTTATATGACAATAAAGGACGAGCAGTCCGCAATTAAAGCGGTAATGTTTCGCAGTACAAATCAGAGATTGAAATTTGAACCGAAAAACGATATGAAGGTTATTGTTCGCGGCAGAGTTTCAGTATTTGAAAGAGACGGACAGTATCAGCTTTATATAGATGATATGCAGCCTGACGGTGTAGGAGAATTGGCACTGGCTTTTGAACAACTCAAAGAAAAGCTTTCAAAAGCCGGATTGTTTGACCGGGACAGAAAAAAGCCTATACCGCAGTTTCCTGAAAAAATCGGTGTTGTAACTTCGCCGACAGGTGCCGCAGTTCAGGATATATTAAATATTTTAAGTCGAAGATATCCCATTGCGGATGTAATTTTAGCACCCGTACAGGTTCAGGGCAGCAGTGCCGCACCTCAGATTGTTAAAGCTATAAATGAGTTTAATGATAAAAACTGTGCCGATGTGCTGATTGTGGGCAGAGGCGGCGGCTCAATTGAGGATTTATGGGCGTTTAATGAGGAAAGTGTGGCTCTGGCTATTGCAAATTCTCAAATACCCGTAATTTCAGCCGTGGGACACGAAACGGATGTTACAATAAGCGATTTTGTTGCGGATTTAAGAGCACCGACCCCATCAGCGGCGGCTGAATTAGCAACCCCGGATATACTTAATTTGAGGGCTTTTGCTTTAAATACAGGAATAAGAATAGAAAAATATGTCCGTAATGAAATAGAAAACCGAAAGAATTATCTCAACAATTTAATTTTGACAGCTTCTCTCAACAGACCTACCGAGTTTTTAAACCCGCAAAGGCAGATGTTGGATTTACTGTCCGCAAGATGTGATGTTGCTGTGAACGGTGTCTTGGCAGAGAACAGAAAAAAGGTTGAGATTTTAATAAATAAATTAAGTGTCGTAAACCCTGTTGAAGTACTGAAAAGAGGTTATTCAGTTTCATATAATAATGAAAAAGTTATTTCAACAATTGATGATATTAAAACCGGTGATAATATTAGTATAAGATTTTCAGACGGTACAGCGGAATGTACGGTTAATTCAGTTAGGAATTAGGTGTTTAGGGTGGGCGTTATTAATGAATAATTAATAATGAATAATGAATAATTGAGGGTGGGTTTCACCCACACCCATTGTAATTGCCTTACCAGGAATGTCACTGCGAGGGAGTTTACGACCGTGACATTCCATAATAATGTGCAATTAGTGGCGGGCAACATACACGCTTATTTTACATTCTTTATTATAGCATTGTAGGACAGTGGCTTGCTCCTGCCGCAAAAAATGAAAAGAATTATTAAAGGATAGATTATTATGAAGCAAACCTATGAAACAGCTGTAAAAGAGCTTGAAAATACTGTAAATTCTCTTGAAAAAGGCGGATTAAATCTTGATGAAACCTTGAAGCTTTATGAACAGGGAATAAAGCTTTCTAAATTTTGTGTGGAATGTCTTGATAAAGCAGAACAAAAGATATTAATGCTTTCTGATGTTGAGGGTGGTAATGATGAATAATTTTGAGAATTTAATTTTAGAGTATCTTGATAAAAAAGACAACGAGGTTGCACCTGTCTATGAGGCTATGCAGTATTCTTTAAGTAACGGCGGCAAAAGAATACGCCCGTTGCTTGTTTTTGAATTTTGCAAGGCTTGCGGCGGTGATGAGGAAAAAGCCTCGGCTTACGCAGTTGCTATTGAAATGATACACACATATTCATTAATTCATGATGATTTACCTTGTATGGATGATGACGATATGCGAAGAGGAAAACCTTCTAACCATATTGTGTACGGTGAAGCAAATGCATTGCTCGCCGGTGATGCGCTTTTAACCCTTGCTTTTGAAACAATAGCAAAAGCTCAGCTTCCTGCTGAAAATATTGTAAAGGCTTTGAAAATACTTGCAAATTGTGCCGGTGTTGACGGAATGATAGGCGGACAGGCTATTGACCTTAAAAATGAAGGTGTTTCGGCTGATGTTGCAACCTTGAAGGTTATGGATGATTTAAAAACCGGAAAGCTTATTGAAGCCGCCTGTGTTTTAGGTTGCCTTGCGGCAGATGCAACCGAAGCTCAAATAAACGCAGCAAAGGAATATGCCCAAAATTTAGGACTTGCTTTTCAAATTAAGGATGATATACTTGATGTTACAAGTGATTCCGAAAAATTAGGTAAGCCGGCAGGCAGTGATGTTGACAAAAATAAATCAACCTATGTTTCACTTTTAGGTTTGGAACAGTCTGAAAGACTTGTTATTGAGCTTACTCAGAAAGCAAAGAATTCTTTGGTAATTTTCGGACAAAAGTCTTGTTTTTTGTCAGATTTAGCCGAAAAAATGTCAGTAAGAGAAAAGTAATATGGATGTAAGAGAATTTCTTAAAAATATAAAAAGTCCCAATGATATAAAAAAACTGAATGAATACGAAACGGTTGAGCTTATAAAAGAAATCAGGAATATTTTAGTGGAAACAGTGTCGAAAAACGGTGGCCATTTAGCTTCAAATTTAGGAACCGTTGAATTGACTGTTGCTTTGTGCAAAGTGTTTGATTTTGAAAAAGATAACCTTGTGTGGGATGTTGGACATCAGTGTTATACATATAAACTATTGACGGGCAGATATTCACAGTTTGACACTTTAAGAACTGAAAACGGTATTTCCGGTTTTCCTCGTCCCGACGAAAGCAGGTATGATACTTTCTATGCCGGTCATTCCGGAACTTCCGTTTCATCTGCATACGGTTTAGCCGCGGCAAAAAAAATTATGAATGATAACAGCACAGTAATTGATGTTATAGGTGACGGTTCTTTTACCAACGGTATGGTTTATGAGGCTCTTAACAATGCCGGTAAAACAAAAAGCAATCTCATTGTAATTCTCAATGACAATAAAATGTCAATTTCAAGAAATGTAGGTGCTTTTTCAAAATATCTGACAGCCGTCAGGTCAAAACGAAAATATTTCAGATTGAAAGCAAGCACCGAAAGACTTTTGAATCATATTCCTTTTATCGGTCACAAGCTTTCAAAATTAGCTTACAGAATAAAGGTTAGCATTAAAAACATAATTTACGGCAGTAATCTGTTTGAAGATTTAGGCTTCAAATATATGGGACCTGTTGACGGTCACAACATTAAAAAGCTTTGTGAACTGTTAGAGCTTGCAAAAGAAGAGAATGCACCGGTATTACTTCATATAAATACAAAAAAGGGTAAAGGTTATGATTTTGCTGAAAAATCACCTTCTCTGTACCACGGTGTTTCTAAATTTGATATGGTTACAGGTGAAGCCCTGATGGCTGAAAACTCTTTTTCAACCGAGCTCGGCAGAATTATCTGTGAAATTGCCGAAAAAAATAATCGGGTTTGTGCAATAACTGCTGCTATGAAATCCTCAACCGGATTGAATTGTTTCTCTGAAAAATATCCGGATAGGTTTTTTGATGTGGGCATTGCTGAAGAACACGCAATTTCCTTTGCTTGCGGTCTTGCTAAAAACGGTATGATACCGATAGTTGATATATATTCCACTTTTTTGCAAAGGTGCTATGACCAGTTAATACATGACGGTGCTTTGCAGAAACAGAAAATGATAATAATTGTTGACAGGGCAGGATTTGTAGGTGAGGATGGCGAAACTCATCAGGGAATTTTTGATGTTTCTATGATTAACAGTATTCCAAATGCAAAAATTTTTTCACCTGCTTCATATAATGAATTGGAGTTTTATTTAAAAAATGCTGTTGATTCAAAGGATAATTGCCTACATTTTATCAGAATACCCCGCGGAAGTGAGGTAAATGTTACTGATTTTAGCGAAAATACTTTTGATGTTCTCGGCGACGAAAGTTGTGAAATTTGTGTTGTAACTTACGGAAGATTGTTTTCGTTTGCTGAAAAATCAATTGAAATGTTGCAACAAAAGGGTATTCGTGCTAAAATAGTTAAGTTAAACAGAATTAAACCCTTTGATACGGATGTCTTTAAATGTGTTAAGGAATGTGAAAAAATTTTTTTCTTTGAAGAATGTATTAAGAGCGGTTCAATTGGCGAGAGCTTTTCTGAGTTTCTTATTGAAAACGGTTATAAGGGTTATTATAAACACTGCGCCGTTGACAATGAATTTGTAATGCACGCCTCAGTTGACAGTCAACTGAAAAAATATAATCTTGACAGCGAGGGTATTTTCGGTACCGTGTATAAGGAGTGTCTTTAATTGTCTGATAAAATCAGATTGGATGTAAAGCTTTTTGAGCTTGGTTTTTTCGAAAGCCGTGAAAAGGCTAAGGCTGTAATAATGGCAGGTCAGGTTTATGTCAACGGCCAAAAAGAATTAAAGTGCGGTGCTTCTGTGAAACCTGACGATAAAATTGAAGTCAAAGGCAATACTTTAAAATATGTTAGCCGGGGCGGATTAAAGCTTGAAAAAGCTATGACGGAATTTCCCATAAATCTCACCGATAAAATCTGTATGGATGTTGGTGCTTCCACCGGCGGTTTTACGGATTGTATGCTGCAAAACGGCGCAAAAAAGGTTTATTCCGTTGATGTTGGTTATGGTCAGCTTGCCTGGAAGCTGAGAACAGATGAAAGAGTTATAAATCTTGAAAGAACAAATTTCAGATATGTGGACAAAACTCTTGTCAGCGAACCCATAGATTTTGCAAGCGTTGATGTGTCCTTTATTTCTCTTAAATTAATTTTACCGAAATTAAAGGTATTAATATCAGATAAGGGTGAAGCGGTTTGTTTAATTAAACCTCAGTTTGAAGCAGGTAAAGAATTTGTAGGGAAAAAAGGTGTTGTACGGGAACCGTCTGTCCACGAAAGAGTTATAAGTGAAGTTATTGACAACGCAAAGAAAAACGGTTTTTCTGTTTGCGGACTTAGCTTTTCGCCTGTTAAAGGTCCTGAGGGGAATATTGAATATTTGCTGTATTTATCGGCAGAGGAAAAAGAAAATGTTGAAGTGTTCCCGGAAGAAACAGTAAAACAGTCACACGAAGCGCTTGATAAGGAGAGGAAAGCGTAATGAAGATTGCAATGCTCCCGAATTTTACCAGAAAATATGCTAAGGAAACAACTTTAAATATTATTGAAAAATTAAATCAGTTTAATATAGAATTTGCTATGTGCGAAGATGACTCACATCTCTTGCCGGAAATTCAATGTGATTCTTATCCCGTTGATGAGCTGATGCAATATTGCGATATAGTAATTGCGGTAGGCGGCGACGGCACAATAATCCATGCCGCAAAAGCTGCCGCAAAATACAGAAAAAAAATTTTGGGTATTAATGCCGGCAGACTTGCTTTTACCGCAGGACTTGAAGCTCATGAGCTTGACTTATTGGACAATCTCATTAAAGGTGATTTTTCGGTTGACAGCAGGATTTTACTCCAAGTCAATGTGATGGATAAAGGTAAAGTTATTAAAACCGATTACTGTATAAATGATGCGGTTACCGCAAGATGCGGCAGAATACGGCTTGAAGAAATTACGGTAAAAAGTGACGGAAGAAAAGTGAACAGCTATCTTTCCGACGGTGTTATTGTTTCAACTCCCACAGGTTCGACGGCTTATTCGCTGTCCGCCGGGGGACCGGTTATTGACCCTTCGATATCGGGAATACTGGTGACACCAATTTGTCCGCATTCTCTGTTTTCAAGGTCATTGTTTTTTTCCGATAAAACAGAAATATCCGTAAGCGGTTTAAGTATTCTTGATTTGTCCTGCGACGGTGAACCTCCGATAAGAGTTGAGCCGGGACAGGAAATAGTAATTAAAAAAGCTGATTTTACTGCTGATTTTCTCAGAATTAAATCGGATACTTTTATAGAAATTCTTAATAATAAATTAAATCAAAGAATGTCATAAGGAAAGGAAAGTGTGTATGAAAAAAAAGAGACAGTCAGTTATTTTGCAGTTAATCGAAACTTATAATATTTCAACTCAGGATGAGCTGCTGGATAGACTTTTCAAAAGCGGTTTTGAAGTTACTCAGGCAACTGTTTCGAGGGACATTAAGGAATTAAGGTTAGTTAAAGCTATGGGTGCGGACGGTCAGTATAAATATGTAGCAACTAATGAAAACCGCCGTGATGCTAATACAAGATATCAGAATATTTTTATTGAGTCTGTTATTTCCGCAAACTATGCAGGAAACATTGTTGTGCTTCGTTGTTTCCCCGGTATGGCTCAGGCAGCCTGTGCCGCCATTGATAATATGGGCTTTGAAACAATTATAGGAACTCTTGCCGGTGACGATACAATATTTGTTTTATGTAAATCAGAGGGATTTGCTTCACAAATCCGTGATACTTTTACAGGATTGTTAAAGAAATAAAATGCTTAGAAATCTGAAAATAGAAAATGTTGCAATAATTCAAAGTGCAGATATTGATTTCGGTAACGGACTTAATGTCCTTACCGGTGAAACAGGTGCGGGAAAATCAATAATTATCGATTCCATAAATGCTGTTTTGGGTGAAAGAACATCAAAGGACTTAATCAGGACAAATGCTGAAAAAGCAACTGTTTTTGCCGTTTTTGATGAAATTCCCAATACCGTAAAGAGCTATTTAAAGGAACAGGATATTGAATTCGACGATGAGTTGCTCATTCAAAGGACAATTACACAACAGGGTAAAACCACTTGTAAAATCAACGGTTATCCGGTCAATACCGCAATGCTTAAAAATATTGCCGATTCTTTAATTAATATCCACGGTCAGCACGATAGTCAGGCTTTATTATCTCCAGAAAATCATTATAAATTTGTAGATATGCTGTCCGATGATGATATCCTTATTTCTCAATACCGGACAACATATTTAAAGGTTGTGGAGTATAAGCACGAGCTGGAAAAACTCAATGCAGATGAATATGAGAGAGAAAGACAAACCGAGCTTTTAGATTTTCAGATAAAAGAGCTTGAAGAAGCGGATATTAAAGTCGGAGAAATTGAAGAATTACAGAAAAAAAGTGATTATTATAAAAATGCAGAAAAAATAAAACAGTCTTTATCCGCCGCCTTAAATCTTCTTGATTGTAAAGATAATAGCTTTACATCAAAAAGCATTGTGTCAGATATGACAGAGGCGACCCGTGAGGTGGAGAATGCGTCCGAGATTTTCAGTGATGTTTCAGAACTATCTGTAAAGTTAAACAACTTGACATACGAAATCAAAGATTGTGCCGATGAATTAATGAGTAAAATTGACTCAGTTGAGCTGGATGCACTTGACAGGGAAGCGGTTGAAGAAAAGCTTGATTTATTGCATTCACTGTCAAGAAAATACGGCGGTTCTGAGGAACAGATGTTATCATTCCTGAAAGATGCAAAAGAAAAGAGGAAGACAATTTCCAATTCAGATGCACGCAGCGCAGAGCTTGAAACTCTGCTCACTCAGGAATATGAGAAGTGTAAATATTTAGCTGAAAAACTGTCACTAAGGCGAAAAGAAACGGCAGAAGTTTTCAGCAAAAAAGTTACCGAAGAGCTTGCATTTCTTGATATGCCGAATGTGAAATTTACCGTCAATTTTGAGAAAAGTAAAATGAATATTAATGGTAAAGATAATATAGAATTTTTGATTTCTCCCAATAAAGGTGAGTCTTTAAGACCGTTGGCAAAAATTGCCTCCGGCGGTGAATTATCCCGTACTATGCTTGCAATAAAGAGTGTGCTTTCCAAAAAGGACAGTATACCTACTTTGATATTTGATGAAATTGACTCGGGTGTCAGCGGCAGGGCTGCTGATAAAATCGGGGAAAAACTGTCCTCTGTTGCAATAGGCAGACAGGTAATTTGTATAACACATTTAGCACAGATAGCTTCGAAGGCTGATGTGCATTTTCTAATTGAAAAGAACACTGTAAAGGATAATACCTTTACAAAAATTACGCCACTTGATTATGAAGGTAAAGTAAATGAGCTTGCCAGGATTATGAGCGGCGGAGCAATAACCGAAAACCAGAAAACTGCGGCAAAAGAGCTGCTTAATAAGAAAGGAATATAATTTATGAATGTTTTTGAAGAGCTGAAAGCAAGAAATATGATTGCTCAGATGACGAACGAAGAAAAGATAGAAGAACTTTTAACGAAAGATAAAATTAAGTTTTATATAGGCTTTGACCCCACAGCTGACAGTCTTCATGTAGGACATTTTTTACAGATGATGGTTATGGCTCATATGCAGAAAGCCGGTCATACTCCCATTGCTCTTTTCGGCGGCGGAACGGGTATGGTAGGTGACCCGTCAGGTAAAACGGATATGAGAAAAATGCTTACTAAGGAACAGGTTCAGCATAATATTGACTGCTTCCAGAAGCAGATGTCAAATATAATTGATTTTTCGGACGGTAAAGCCATTATGGTAAATAATGCGGACTGGCTTGCCAACCTTAATTACATTGATTTTTTGCGTGAAATAGGCGTAAAATTTTCCGTAAATAAGATGCTTGCGGCTGAGTGTTATAAACAGAGAATGGAGAGGGGTCTCACATTCTTTGAACTTAACTATATGATTATGCAAAGTTACGATTTTCTTGTACTTCAAAGAAAATACAATTGCATTATGGAGTTGGGCGGCGATGACCAGTGGAGTAATATTATAGGCGGTATTGAGCTTAACAGACGCTGTGACTCCAAAGAAACCTACGGTATGACATTCAGACTTCTTCAAACCAGCGAAGGCAAGAAAATGGGCAAAACCGAGGGCGGTGCAGTGTGGCTTGACCCCAATAAAACTTCACCATTTGATTTTTATCAGTACTGGCGAAATATTGCGGATGCAGATGTTATCAACTGTCTTAAAATGCTTACATTTGTGCCTCTTGAAGAAATTGCAGAGTACGAAAAATGTGAGGGCAGTGAGATAAATAAGGTTAAGGAAGTCCTTGCCTTTGAGGTTACAAAGCTTATTCATGGCGAAGAAGAAGCTAAAAAGGCACAGGAAGGCGCAAGAGCTTTATTCGGTGCAAAGACAGATACCGAAAATATGCCCACAATTACCCTGCAAGTTGATGACTTTACAGACGGCGAAATAAATGTGCTTGATATTATGATAAAAGCCGGTGTTGCAAAATCAAAAGGTGAGGGTAGAAGACTTATTCAGCAGGGCGGTGTGTCTCTCGATGATGTAAAGGTTACTGACTTTACAGTAAATATTTCAAAAGAACAACTCGAAAAAGCACCTGTTATCCTTAAAAAGGGTAAAAAGGTATTTTATAAAATTACACTTTAATTCTCGGAGGTAGTGGGGTTATGTTAAAAGTAGGTTTAGTAGGTTGCGGCGGCATCAGCGGCGCACATGTTCCTGCATGGGATGCTATGGATAATGCGGATTTGGTTGCTATCTGTGACCTTATCCCGGAAAAAATGGAAAGATATCCGAATCACAAATATTACACCGATTTCGACAAAATGATTGAAGAAAACGATTTTGATATTATTGATGTTTGTCTTCCTACATATCTGCATTGTGAATTTGCAGTTAAGGCTATGAAAAAAGGTATCAATGTTATTTCCGAAAAGCCGATTTCTTTGGAAGAAAGCGATGTTGATTTACTTTATTCAACCGCAGAAGAAAACGGCGTTAAATATATGGTAGCTCAGGTTCTCCGCTTCTGGAATGAATATGAGATTTTAAAGCAGATTTATGATACAAAAAAATACGGTAAGTTAATCGCCGGCACAATGTGGAGATTGGGCGGCTATCCCACAAGAGAATGGTATACAAAAAAGGAGTTAAGCGGTTTAATTCCCTTTGATTTACATATTCACGATTTGGATTACCTTATTTATGCTTTCGGTAATCCCAACAGCTATGTGTGTAACAGAAAAGAATTACCCAATCAGGATTATATGTCCGTTGTATATGATTACGGCGATTTCTTCATTACTGCCGAGGCTTCTTGGTATAAGGCAAAATATCCTTTCTATATGGGATTCAGATTCCAGTTTGAGGAAGCCGTTGTTGCGCTTGAACGAGACGGATTAACAATTCACGAATGTGACGGCACTAAAATCAATCCATGCGCAGAAGGTACAGAGAACCAAAGCGATTTTGAGCTTCCATCCGCTGATGCTTACGCAAATGAAATTAAATATTTTGCAGACTGCGTTGAAAACGATAAGCCGGTTGAAACGGTTACAAAAGATTCACTCCTTACAGTTTTGAAATTATTGAACGAGATGAAATAATTTTAAATTATTTTGCATTTTGCTATTTACAAATACAGAATATTTTGATATAATGTCTTAGTCCTAATCTCGGATAGCGGAGTAAACCGAATTTTTTGGTAATCACCTGCCGTTTTCTGTGATTAAGGATAAAAATATAATGAGGTGAAAAAAATGACACAAGAAGAAAAAAATGCAATCATCAAAGAGTATGCCATTCACGAGGGTGACACTGGCTCAGCAGAGGTACAAATTGCTGTTCTCACAAAGAGAATTAATGACCTTACTGACCATTTAAGAGTTCATCAGAAGGACCATCATTCAAGAAGAGGTCTTCTTAAAATGGTTGGTCACAGAAGAAATCTTCTGGCATATCTCAAGAAAAAGGATATTGAAAAATATCGTGAGCTTATTGCAAAATTAGGCATCAGAAAGTAATAATGCATCGGGGCTGTCGTAGTAACGATTAGCCCCGACAAAATTAATTACCGCAGTAAATTTGGTTTTAGCAGTGAATCGACATTTTGAATTGTCAAAGTGCGGATTTATTGCTAAACCGTGAAAGGCTGCGGAGAAAGAGGTAAAAAATGTTTAAAGAATTTAAAAAATTTGAAACAACAATTGCCGGCAGACCTTTTGTGGTTGAGGTTGGTAAAATGGCACAGCTTGCAGGCGGTTCATGCCTTGTTCGTTACGGCGAAACAAATGTACTTTGTACTGCGACAATGGCTGCAAAGCCCAGAGAGGGCGTGGATTTCTTCCCGCTTTCGGTTGACTTTGAAGAAAAGCTTTATTCAGTAGGTAAAATCCCCGGTTCTTTCCAGAGGAGAGAGGGCAAGGCTTCCGAAAAGGCAACCCTTGCTTCCCGTGTAATTGACAGACCTATTCGTCCCCTTTTCCCCAAGGATATGAGGAATGATGTAGGTGTTGTTGCAACGGTAATGTCAGTTGACCCCGACTGTTCTCCCGAAATTACAGCGATGCTCGGTGTTTCCATTGCAATTTCTATTTCCGAAATTCCCTGGGACGGTCCCGTTTCCGGTGTTTCACTCGGTTATATCGACGGCGAATACATAATTAACCCCACAGCAGAGCAGAAAGAAAAGTCAGAAATGGCTGTAACGGTTGCATCTACTGCTGATTTGGTTGCTATGATTGAAGCCGGTGCAAACGAAATTCCCAATGATGTTATGTATGAGGGTATTATGTACGCTCAAAGTCGGATCGTAGCCATGT
>JAZUIT010000105.1:0-10255 GCA_045642385.1 Acutalibacteraceae bacterium | reverse complement strand
GATCACACGACGGGAGTATATCCCACAGCGGCAAGCGGTTTCCCGTTCAGCGCGGCAAGTATCGGTGTAAAAGGTGATGTATTAACCGATTTAGCCGAGGATATGGGAGCGGGACAAAAAGCCAGAACAACTTATGATAACATTTTGAGGCTTGTGGATGACCCGGATGTTAAGGATGTAATTAAATTCCTGCGTGAAAGGGAGATAGTACACTTCCAGCGTTTCGGCGAAGCTATGAGAATTGCAACCGATAAAATGAATTCAAAGAATTTCTATGCCTGTAACCCTGCATTTCCGAAATACAAATAAATTAAAATAAAAAAGGCTGTAAGTTTATCAAAAATGATAGGCTTACAGCTGTTTTGTTTTGGAAATCTTTTATATCGTAAAGTTAAGATTGGTGTCACGGGGACGATTTTACCGTGAAACAGTTACTTACATTTATTTATTTTTACCCTGTTTTACACCTAATGAATACCTGTCACATTTTCCGATGTCTTTCGGTGACATTTTATCGAGAATTAAGAGCATTTTTATAAAGCTTTCGGTTTGTTCATACATTAAATTTGCATCAAATTTATCCATTTCATGGTTGTCGCTAATAACACAAAGGCAGTCGGGAGCCGGTACGATTGATATTTCGGGAATACCTGCATGGAACAAAGGTTGACCCTCACCGAAGTGGAGCATATTATGACCGCGGAGTGTTATTGTTTTGATGTGTTCTCTGCCCTTGCAGGCTCTGTAATAAATATTGTCCATTGTTTTGTTGCCGGTGTAGCAAAGCTCCGTTTCGATATCCTCTTTATCTGTATAAACACCGTCAACATCTTTAAATAATTTACTGCCCAAATGCTCAACGGAAAGTCCGGCAACAGCCTTCAAATGTCCGTCTTTGCCGTTCCATAATTCTTTGTGAGAAGTAAGCCATTTTGATGTTGCCTGAACGCCGGATGTCAGCTCGCCGAAAGCGGATAAACGGAAATGTCCGGTTACAAATACAAAAATTATTGTTTTTTCCGGCTTGTAGTCTTTCAAATATTTCATCATTGATAAAAGTGCAATAGGACCGTTTTCTTCAATGCAGTTTGTGCCGTCCGTGTGGGTGTTTACAATAATTGAATTTTTCTTGTCTGTTCCCTCAACGATAGTGTAGAATGTTTCTGAATATGCGTTTTCTTCCTTTTCAGCTTCAAGCGTAAGGGTGGCAGTTCTGCCGTTTTTTGCGGCATTTATAATTTTTTCGCCGTTGGTGTAATTTACCCAAAGAGCAGGGATACCGTGATATCCTAAAATAAACGGAAGATACTGACCCTCAACACACAAATCGGAGAAATTTTCCCATACGCAGATTACGGCTTTTACACCGATTTTTTTGGCGTGCTTTAAAAAAGGAAAATTTAAAAAAGTTGTCGCCACGGGACCGTTATATTTTTCCGGCATTTCAACATTCTTCGGCATGGATTTGCGAACCGAAAACGGAATTGAACTTGAAAGCTTGGTAATGTCGCTTACTTTTACAACGGCAATTTTATCCTGAGCCGCAATATAGCCGAATCTCTTATCGTCAACAAGCTTTAACTCGGCTGTGATACCGTTTTCATCCGTTTCACCGGAATAGGGAAAAGCTGAGGACACGGGGATTTCAATATCCTCGGTTTCACCGTGAAGCACAATTTTACTGCGTTTTTCTTCCCAGCGGTCAAAGTAAAACGGGTCGGAATATGTTTTATAACCCATTTCACGGATTTGGTCTTTTAAATATTTTATAAAATTATTATGAGCCGGAGAGCCTGTAAGTCTTGCTCCGAAAGAGTTCATTTTTTCAATTTCTTCCGTTATTTTTTCAACCGAAAAAAGTCTTTCCTGATTTATTTTGAAAAAATCTTCTGTCACCTTTGTATCCTCCTGAAATCAATCAATAAGTCCTTCATATCTGCCTAACCAATAGGGAAGCAGGAAAATTGTACCGTCCTCGACACAGAAACCGCCATGGGTTCTGTCCGCTATAAACGGGTTGGAGTCATATTTTTCAACGGGTTTTTCGTCATAAGGTAAGGGCCTTAATAATTGCGGTTCTTCACCCCATTCAGCCTGTTGCGTATCCCAGATTAAATCCTTTCTCTTGCTGTTGACTGTATTATAATGTGTCAGGTCAAGAGGTAATTCAATCATTGACTGCATTGCAATATCGAGATCGCACGGTCTGTTTGTAAGAACACCGTAGATAATGTTAAACAGGGGAGAACGTTCAATTCTTTCGTATTGCCAGTGGTCTTCAAGTCCCATAAACATCAATGCTCTGATATCCGGGTCTTTTTCATATCTGCTGAATGTGTAAACATTTAAAAAGCTCAAATTATCGTCAATGTGGCAAACATGAGCATCTTTAATTTTATGCTTACCGATATTCATGGCATAGTGATATTCTTTAACAAATTTATCGTATTCGTTCTGATATTTTTCATCACCCGACATATGATATGCAACCTTTAAAAATGCAAGGATTTCAAGGGAATTTGTACCCTTTTCACAGCACCATTTGCTGTCCTCGTTCAGGCACTTGGGGCTCCACATAGCCCAGGTTGTAGGTAAACCGTCATGGTCAACCAGTCTGTAATCGTTTTCGATAATGTGGTCAACTATTGCACAGACGGCTTTTTTGATTTCCTCTTTTTCGCTGTCATCTGCACATAAATCATAATAAAGCGACATACCGAAGAAATGTCCCGTCATTTCATCGCTTGATGTTTCACATTTCCACTCACAGCTTTTGTCCGGAGCCAAAGGCCATTCCGGGTCACCGTTGCCGTAGCCGGGTTCGCCTTTGTATCTTATTGCTCTTGCGGTAAATCCGGGAATACCTGTAATATACATAAGCTTTAACATAGCTTTCATCGAGCGGCGTGCGGCTTCAAGTGTTTTTTCGTCCTTTGTAACAGCGTATTTGAAGGATAAAGCCGCAACATAATTTTGCGTCCATAAGCCGTCATTATCGGTGATTTCCACATCGCCGTTTTCGATATTTTCATAATCGTAAAGATTTCTGACGGTGACAAAGCCGTCCTTGCGCACATGGTATTTTTCAATAACATTCTGATAGTATTCAGCTTTTTCTTCCAATGTCATTTCACTTGCAACAATTTCCGAAAGACCGGCATCTGTTGCAGCCCAGATTGTTTTACCGTCGGCGGTTACGGCAATATCATTGACCTTTTCATCCGGAAGCCAGCGCCTTGCAGTCCAATGGGAATATGTGCCGTTATGCTGATAAATAAGTCCGATGTCAGTACCGTAATATTTGCCGCCGACAGAGTCAACAGCTATACAATTAACGGCTTCTTTTGTAAAAGCTTCTGAATTTCTGCAATCAAACCAATAGGATTTGTTATCATACATTCCTGCACCTTTGTCTGTACCGTAAAGAATTTGTCCCCATTTGTCAATACTTACGGCTCTCACATCGTTACTCAAAACATTTGTAGTCTGAGGGAACAGGGAGCTCCAATGCTTTCTTTTGCCGACGAGTGCCAATAATCCCATAGTAGTGCCGACAAAAACCTTTGTATCACCGCAGGCAGTTATACATTGACCTTTGCCTTCATTACTGTTTTTTCTTTCTATTTTTCCGTCGTTTATTCTGAAAAGGTGATCTTCACCCAAAGCCCAGATAACACCCGTATCATCCTGTGCTATGCCGACAATTTTTTCTTCCGCTTCAAATAAAAGCTTTATTTTTTTGTTGCTGTATGTACCGATTTTACTATCAGATGAAAACCATATTATATTGTCCTTATCACAGAAAAGGGAATTGATTTCCATATCATCATTTAAGGCTTTAAAACCGTTGCCGCAGTTTATACAAAGACCGTTTTTTGTGCCGGCGAAAACTGCATTGTTTTTGTCGAGAGTGACACATAAAACAGTATTACTTAAAAGTCCGTTATTGCTGTCATAGAATGTACGGGTTCTTTGTGTGAATGTTCCTATATTGATTTTAAAAGTTCTGTTATTCATTAAAACTCTCCCACATAATTTTTGTTCATTATACTACACTTTACTAAATAATACAACATGAAATCAAAATTTATATATTTAAAAATAACTATTGACTTTAATCAGCTAATATGATAGTATCTTATCGAAGTTATTTTGGAGATGTGGAAGATGAAAAAGAGAATTGTAGCATTGGTTTTAGCAATTTTAACCGGTTTGATGACTCTGTCTTTGACGGGCTGCGGACCAAAGTCAGATATTGACTATGTTAAAGAAAAAGGCGAATTAGTAGTAGGTATTACCGATTTTGAGCCTATGGATTATCAGGATAAATCCGGAAATTGGATCGGTTTTGATGCTGATATGGCAACAGTTTTTGCTGAATCGTTAGGTGTTAAGATTAAATTTATTGAAATCGAATGGGACAACAAAATCCTTGAATTACAAAACAGGTCCATTGACTGTGTATGGAACGGTATGACTCTTAATGACGAAGTTAAAGCTTCTATGGAATGCAGTAAGCCTTATTGTAACAATGCTCAGACAGTTATCGTAAATAAAGCTGATGCAGGTAAATATAAGACAGTTGAAGCCTGTAAAGGACTCACATTTGCGGTTGAAGCAGGTTCAGCAGGTGAAAAGGAAGCTACAGCAAGCGGCTTTAAGGTTGTTCCCGTTAAGGATCAGGCAACAGCACTTATGGAAGTTAAATCAGGTACTTGCAATGCTACCGTAATTGATAAGCTTATGGCAGCCGCTATGGTCGGTGACGGCACAGCTTATTCAGATCTTACATATACTATTGACTTGAATGCAGAAGAATACGGCGTAGGTTTCCGTAAGGGCAGTGAGCTTGCAGAAGAACTCAACAAGTTCTTAGATGAAAAATCAGCTGACGGAACAATGAAGAAAATTGCTGAAAAATACGGTGTACAGGCCGCTTTAATTAAATAATTTTATTAACTCTGATTGGGGTTGTGAATATTACAGCCCCGATTTTTTATTTGAAAGGTAATTCTTATGTCACAGTTTATTCAACAGTTTCCCATTGTATTTCAGTCATTGAATATGGGATTTTTGCAGACATTGAAGTTATTTGCGGCAACACTTGTGGGTGCTTTGCCGTTAGGTTTGATTATTTCTTTCGGCTCAATGTCAAAATTTAAGCCGTTAAGCGGTTTTGTTAAAACAATAGTTTGGATTGTCAGAGGTACTCCTTTGATGATTCAGATGCTTATAATCTATTATTTTCCGGGTCTTGTTTTTGGTATACCCATTTGGGGCGGTGGTGAAGACGGCAGATTTTGGGCTGCGGCAGTAGCTTTTATAGTAAATTATGCCTGTTATTTTTCCGAAATTTACCGTGGCGGTATTCAGGGTGTTCCCAAAGGTCAACAGGAAGCCGGCTTTGCATTAGGTCTTAATAAGAAAGAAATATTCTTTAAAGTCACATTATTACAGATGATTAAAAGAATTGTACCCCCAATGTCAAACGAAATTATTACACTCGTTAAAGATACTTCACTTGCAAGAATTATTGCCTTGCAGGAGGTTATCTGGGCAGGTCAGTCATTTTTGAAAGGTTCGCACGGAATAGCCGGTCAGGTTTGGCCGTTGTTCTTCACCGGTATTTATTATCTTCTTTTCTGCGGTATACTTACAATTTTGTTTTCAAGACTTGAAAAGAAGCTTGACTATTTTAAATTTTAAGGAGGGAGCTTTATGGCAATACTTGAAGTTAAAAATCTACATAAAACCTTCGGCAACAATCATGTATTAAAGGGCATAAGCTTCTCCCATGAAAAAGGTAAGGTTCTTGCAATCATCGGTTCTTCGGGAAGCGGAAAAACCACATTATTAAGATGCATTACTTCGCTTGAAACAGCTGACAACGGTAGTATTACCGTCAACGGAAATGTCGTTTTTGACGGTGCAAGTGATAAGAAAATCACAGCGGAGGAAAAGCTTAAAAACCAGATGAGCGTTGGGCTTGTTTTTCAGTCTTTTAACCTTTTTCCGCAGTACACCGTCCTTGAAAATGTTACTCTTGCTATGAAAATTCATGCAAAGAAGAAAGCAAAATATAAAGAAAATAAAAAATATATTTTAGAAGATATAGATATAAAAGCAAAAAGTATTTTGGATAGCGTTGGACTTAGTGAAAAGCTTGACAGTTATCCTTGTGAGCTTTCCGGCGGTCAACAGCAAAGAGTAAGTATTGCAAGGGCGATGGCGCTTGACCCGGATATTTTGTTTTTTGATGAGCCAACCTCTGCACTTGACCCGGAACTTACCGGGGAAATTTTAAAGGTAATGCGTCATCTTGCCGAAATGAAAATGACAATGGTAATTGTAACTCACGAAATGGCATTTGCAAGAGATGTTGCCGATAAAATCATTTTTATGGATAAGGGCGTTATTGAAGAAGAAGGCACACCGGAGGAAGTGTTTGAGCATACAAAATCCGAAAGAACTAAGGCTTTCATCGGTAAAATTAAAGGAAATTAAAACACCTCCTACACCGAATATAATAAGTCTGTAATGGATTAATTAATGAAACAAGCTGTAAAGACTTTAAAGTTTTTTACAGCTTTTTTATTTTTTTACTTGCAGTAAGACACAATATATAGTATAATATATAGGTATATTTATGTTTAGAGGTGTGTTGGGTGTCAGAAAAAAATAATGTTTTTATATCCCAAGACGAATTAAATAAACAGTCTGAGTTTATTAAAAAGGTTAGCACTATTTTGTTGTCCCGCTATCCTGATGAGAAACCTAAGGCGTTTGTACATACCTACGGCTGTCAGGGTAATGTTTCCGACAGCGAGAGAATAAAAGGTATGTTATCCGAAATCGGCTATGAATTCTGCGACAGCTTTGAAGAAGCTCAACTGATTTTATATAACACCTGTGCTATCAGGGAACACGCAGAGGACAGAGTTTTCGGAAATGTAGGTGCTTTGAAAAATTATAAAAGAGCCAATCCCGATACAATAATTGCCCTTTGCGGTTGTATGATGCAGCAGGAGCATATAGCTCAGAAAATTCAGAAAAGTTATCCCTTTGTAAACATTGTTTTCGGAACTCATGTGGCACATAAGCTTCCTGAAATGCTTTATAATGTATTGAGCCGCAAAAAGAAAGTTTTCTCTATTGAAAATTCAGACGGAGTCATTGCGGAGGGTATTCCCGTTAAAAGGGATTCTAATATCAGAGCATGGCTTCCCATAATGTACGGCTGTAATAATTTTTGCAGTTACTGCATTGTACCTTATGTTCGCGGCAGAGAAAGAAGCCGTAAGCCGGAGGATATATTAAAGGAAGCAAAAGAAATTGCAGCAGCCGGCTATAAGGATATAACTTTATTAGGACAGAATGTAAATTCCTACGGTAAGGATTTGGATGAACCTGTTAATTTTTCACAGCTTCTCAAAATGGTGAATGATATTGACGGTGACTTCACAATCAGATATATGACATCCCATCCGAAAGACTGCACAAAGGAGCTTATTGATACTATGGCAGCCTGTGAAAAGGTTGCAAATCATATACATCTTCCTTTCCAGTCGGGTAACAACAGGGTATTAAAAGAAATGAACCGCGGCTATACAGCACAGCATTATAAAGAACTTATAGCTTATGCCCGTAAGAAAATCCCCGATATTTCTTTTACAAGTGATGTAATTGTGGGCTTTCCAGGTGAAACCTATGAGGAGTTTAAGGACACCTTAAAGCTTATAGATGAGGTTGAATTTACTTCACTTTTCACCTTTATTTTCTCACCTCGAAAGGGTACGAGGGCGTACAATATGCCCGATGTTGTGTCCCGTGAAGAAAAGGGAAAGTGGTTTAAAGAATTACTTGATTTACAGGAAAAAAAAGCCGGCGAGAGAACCGCAGAAATGAAAGGTAAGATTTACCGTGTGCTTGTGGAAGATAAAGGTAAGCAGGGCGAAAATTATCTTGAAGGCAGAACCTCCGGGAACATAATAATTGAATTTCCGGGTGACGAAAATCTTATCGGGCAATTTGTAAATGTAAAAGTAACTGAACCTTTAACATGGATTGTAAAAGGTGAGTTAATATAATAAAAGGAGAATATAACAATGGATTTAGAAAGAATGGCAAGAGATTTAGGTGCGGCAATTCAAAAGGACGAGCGCTACATCAAGTATGTTGAAGCAAGAAAGCAGAATGAAGCTGATACTGAACTTAATGATTTAATCGGTAAAATTCAGCTTATCCACCTTTCATATCAGAATGAAGCTTCCAAGGAAGACCGTAACGAGCAGAAGCTTGATGCCTATGACAGAGAGTTTAACGAAGTTTATCAGAAGGTTATGGCTAACCCCAATATGCAGAACTTTAATGAGGCTCAGCAGGAAATGGACGAGCTTATGAAGTATTTGACAGGTATTCTTTCTCTTTGTGTAAGAGGTGAAGACCCCGAAACCTGCGACCCGCACGAGCATGAGCATCATTGTAACGGTGAATGTTCAAGCTGTGGCGGCGGTTGTGAATAATTAATCTTATAGGAGGAAAAGTGAAATGGGCGAAATTTCACCTATGATACAGCAGTATTTAGATATTAAAAAAGAATATTCGGACACCATTTTGCTTTTTCGCTTAGGTGATTTTTATGAAATGTTCTATGATGATGCAATGCTGGCATCTCGGGAGCTTTCATTGACTCTGACTGGTAAAAACTGCGGTAACGGTGAGAAAGCACCCATGTGCGGTGTTCCTTACCACAGCGCCGAAAGCTATATAGCAAAGCTTATTGCAAAAAATTATAAGGTTGCAATATGTGAGCAGATGTCTGATGTTCCGACCAAGGATAAAAAGGTTGTTGACCGCAGTGTTGTCAGGGTATTAACACAGGGTACTTTGATAGAAAGCAGTATGCTTGACGAATCAAAAAATAATTACCTTGCGTCTGTTTTGATTTCCGATAATAAATGCGGCTTATGCTTTGCCGATGTTTCCACGGGAAGCGTACATTTAACCGAGGTTTCCGGTAGGGGACTTACCGATAAAATTATAAATGAGTTCGGTAATTTTATGCCTTCCGAGGTTATAATCAACCGTATGGGAACAGAAGAAACAGATATAATAAATAAGCTTAAATCAAAAACTAAATGTATCCTCAATGTTGTTTCCGATATTCATTTTGATATTAGAAAAGCAAGGGAAACAGTCATCAGGCATTTTGGTGAACCATTAAATATTTCGAGTGATCATGCGTTGTCTGCGTTGGGAGCGGCTTTGCTCTATTTAATGGAAATGCAGAAAAGCGAGCTTGAAAATATTAAGAATGTTGATTTTTATTCCGGCGAAAAATTTATGAAGCTTGATTATTCGTCAAGGCGAAATTTGGAACTCACGGAAACTATGCGAACCAAGGATAAAAGAGGTTCACTCTTGTGGGTTTTGGATAAGAGTAAAACATCAATGGGAAAAAGAATGTTGAGAAGCTGGGTTGACAGACCGCTTCTTAATATTGCGGCAATTTCAAAGAGATATAATGCTGTCGACGAACTCGTAAATAATACAATTTTAAGAGAAAATATTATTGAGGCTTTAACGGGTATTAATGATATTGAAAGAACAATGGCACGCATTGTGTATAAAACCGGTAATGCAAGGGAGTTAAAATCACTTTCTGCGGATATCGGAAAAATACCGGTCATAAAACAGCTTATTTCCGAATGTAAATCCGATTTACTTGTGAAAATTTATGATGATTTGGATTTGCTCCGGGATGTATATGATTTGATAGAAGAAGCAATTGTGCAAGAACCGCCTTTCTCCGTCAGAGAGGGTGGAATGATTAAAGAATGCTACAATCCCGAACTTGACGAGCTTAAAGATATTTTGACTCACGGCACGGATTATATGGAAAAAATGGAAGCCCGTGAAATTGAAAAAACCGGCATAAAAAAGCTGAAAATAAAATATAACAAGGTCACAGGTTATTATATTGAAATTCCAAATGCATTTAAAGAACTTGTACCGGAAACATACATAAGACGGCAGACACTTGTAAATGCAGAAAGATATGTAACTGCCGAGCTGAAAGACCTTGAAACAAAGGTTTTAGGCGCTCAGGAAAGAATAGAAAAGCTTGAATATGAAATTTTCTCACAAATTCAGGATAGAGTCGGTCAGGAATATTTAAGAATAGAAAAATCATCAAAAGCAATAGCACAGCTTGATGTGCTCTGCTCCTTTGCAAGCGTGGCAGCCAATAATAATT
>JAZUIT010000104.1:0-10977 GCA_045642385.1 Acutalibacteraceae bacterium | reverse complement strand
GCCAATTTCAAATAAAGCCGGTAAAAATGACATTAATATTGCCGGTCTGCCCACTTTTTTTAAGTCGGAAATGTTCAGAGAAAGTCCGGCTTTTATCAGAATTATTATTAAAGCGATTTGCCTTAATTCCGATGAAATTCCCAAAATTTTTGCATCAAGAAAATCCAACACAAACGGACCTAAAACAATGCCGGTAATCAACATTCCGACAATTTTCGGCAGTCTGATTTTTTTGCATATAAATGCCATTGATAATCCGACAAGAAAAATAAGTGATAAAGATGTTAACATAATGACCTCCTCCTATAAAAAAAGCCGACAACTACTGCATAATTTGCAGAAGTCATCAGCTTAAAAAGCGGTTACAGGGAGAACTTCATTCCCTTTTTTTATTGTTTTTCCATTGAAAATAGCTGTCTACTTCGTTGATGAGTACACCGTCTATACCCATTTCTTCCCATTTTTCAAAATTGTTGAAATCGGTATAACCGCCCTCGATACCGTTAAAGTTGCCTGCCATTACCCAGAGCTTTTTACCGGTTTTATGAACTGCGGCAATGCTGTCATCACTAAGCCATTTTTCCCAAAGTCTGATATAGTCCGCATCGGCGAAATCATCAATGGAAGTAATTCCCGGAATAAACCCCAAAATACTGATACCGGGATTAAACTCACGGATTCTTTTTATATCCTTTGCAACAGTTATACCCAATATAACCTTATCATCGTAATTATACCTGTGTATTTCTTCAAGAAGGGGATAAATTTTTTCCTCTCCTTCTTTAACATGAACGAGCAGGGGAAATATGTTATTTTCAAGATAATCCGAAAACCTGTGAGCAGAATATCCGGGGTTATTCTTATGCCTTAAAGACAGAAATTCACTGACAGTCATATCGGCGACCGGTTTATCAACGCCGTAAACTCTTAAAGCGTTGCTGTCATGAGATACAACTATTGCGCCGTCTTTTGTAAAGCGTGTATCAAGCTCGACGGCTTGTATATCATATTTAAGTGCGTATTTTGCAGAAGCGACCGTCTGTTCAGGATATACAGACGGTCCGCTACGATGTGCTATAATTTTCATTTGTGTTTCAAAAACTAAAATCAGTCACTTGTGTACGGCAAAAGAGCAACGTGACGGGCACGCTTAATGGCAGTTGTCAACTCACGCTGATGCTTCGCACAAGTACCTGTAACCCGGCGGGGTAAAATCTTAGAACGGTCTGAAACAAACTTATGAAGCTTGGCAGTGTCCTTATAATCAATGTGGTCAGCCATATCTACACAAAAAGCACATACCTTTTTGCGACCTTTTTTATTAAACTTATCATTCTTTTCGTAAGCCATGATGTAATCCTCCTTTTAGAAAATATCAGAACGGCAATTCGTCATCAGGTTCGATTGTTTCAAAATCATTGTTTTCGCTTGTTGAATAAGAGGGAGCAGGTTCAACATCCTGCTTCGGTATATAACCGCCGCCGTTATTGCCGGACTCACCCTTTGAACCGCAAAAACTTACCTGTGAGGCAACAACCTCAACTGCCTTTCTCTTGTTGCCGTTTTTGTCCTCGTACATTCTTGTCTGAATAGAACCCTGAATTGCAATCATAGAGCCCTTTCTGAAATAACGGGTGACAAATTCGGCTGTCTGACGCCATGCGACTATATCAATAAAATCCGCCTGGCGTTCTTCACCGGCTCTGACAAAACTACGATCTACTGCAATAGCAAAAGAGGTAACTGAAATATTAGAACCGGTTGTCCTGAGTTCCGGGTCAGCAACAAGTCTGCCCATTAAAACAACATTGTTCAGCATAAAAAATCCTCCTAATACTTATTTTGCAATAATAAGTGAACGAAGTACGCTGTCGTTAATTTTAACGATACGGTCAAGCTCAGCGGGGAATGTGGGTTCACATTCAAAATTGAATACTACATAGTAGCCTTCAGCCTCATCATTGATGAGATATGCAAGTCTGCGAGTTCCCCATTCGTCAACACTTTCAACTGTGCCGTTTTCTGCGATTAAAGCGCTGAACTTTTCAACAGCTTCCTTTGCAGCTTCCTCACCGTTTTTGAGTGTGAAAACCATCATGGTTTCGTATTTTGACATATTCTTTGCACCTCCTTCTGGACTTTGGCCTCGTTATACAACGAGACAAGGATTATTGTATATAACAACCAATACATTATATCATAATAAATATAATTGTCAAGTATTATTTTGACTTTTTCCATGTTGACGGAGCAAAAAGCATTATCAGAGGGAAAAGCTCAAGCCGTCCCAAAAGCATATCAAGCGAAAGAACAAATTTACTCAGATAGGAAAGCCCGAAGAAATTACTTTTCGGACCCACCGCATCAAGTCCGGGACCGATGTTGTTAATACAGGCAAATACCGCGGAAACAGTTGTTTCAATTGATTTGTTTTCCAATGAAACTATCAATATAGAAACTACCGTAATAACCGTGTACAGAATCATAAAATTAATGACGCCGTTTGTGACCTCGGATGAAACTTCCTTGCCGTCAATTTTAATCATTTTTATACTTCGGGGATGGATAATTCTCTGTATATAATTTCTGAGGAGCTTAAACAGAATGAGGAGCCTTGATACCTTAATTCCGCCGCCTGTTGAGCCGGCACAGGCACCTATAATCATTAAAATCAGCAGAACGGTTTTTGAAAAAACAGGCCATTGGTTGAAATCAACCGTTGCATAACCCGTTGTGGTGATAATTGAAGATACCTGGAAAAGAGAGTGATGAAGTGCGTTGAAAAAATTATTAAACAAATGAACCGTGTTAAGTGCTATTGTAATTACAGAGAAAAGTATAATTCCCAAATACAGACGCAATTCCTGATTTTTAAACACAGATTTAAAATCCTTTAATAAAATCAGGTAATAAACATTGAAATTTATTCCGAACAAAATCATAAAAACAGAAATAACGCCTTGCAGATAATAGCTGTCATAAGCACCTATGCTTGCATTTTTTATTGCAAAGCCTCCCGTACCTGCCGTGCCGAAAGCATTGCATATACTGTCAAACAAAGGCATACCGCCCGCGAGAAGCAGAATAATCTCAATTACCGTCATTACAATGTAGATGAGGTACAGTATTCTGGCAGTTCTCTGCATTTTCGGAACTAATTTACCCACAGCGGGACCCGGGCTTTCGGCTCTCAAAATTTTAATGGAATTTGAGGTTTTGTCAAAGCCGATTGCAAGTAAGAACACAAGTACACCCATACCGCCTAACCAATGGGTGAAGCTTCGCCAATAAAGAAGCCCCATAGGTAAGGCTTCGACATTTGTCAGTATACTTGCACCGGTGGTGGTAAAACCGGAAACCGTCTCAAAATAAGCGTCAAGAAAGTTGGGAATATAACCGCTTAAAAAGAAAGGCAAAGCACCGAAAACGGAAATAACAATCCACGACAGCGCAACTATTGCAAAGCCCTCACGGTTATAAATACTGTTTTCCTTTGACTTAATACAGGTTAAAATCTGTCCTATTACAAAAGAAATGACAATGGCAAAAACAAAAGCGTGGACAGATTTTTGTTCACCCTTGTAAACGGAAATCAGCATACCCGGCATCATTGTAACGGATAGAATTTTTAGTATTCTGCCTATGTATTTGGAAATAATTCTTATGTTCATAACTTATTTAATCCTGAAAAATGTCATTAAGTTCGGTAATACGGCTGTCGGTTGCGGTTACGATAACTACCTTATCACCGGCTTTTATTACATCACTGCCCTGTGGAATTATAATTTTATTTCCTCTGCTTATGGTGGCAACAAGCAAATTCTGTTTGAATTTTATATCACTTAAAGGAACACCTAAATTACGGGTATTATTCTTTGCTATAAATTCCAAAGCTTCAACCTTGTCATCAACAAGCCTGTGAAGTGTTAATATCGAGTCTTCACCCTCCGAATTATTCATAGCTCTTACAAATCGGATTATTTCGGCGGTCGCAAGTAATTTAGGGCATACGACACTTCCGATACCTTTGTCGGCAAATATATGGCTGTATTCGGATCTGTCAATTTTTGTTATGACCTTCGGAACATTTAAGTGGTCTGCATACATTGACACAATCAGATTTTCTTCGTCAATATTAGTCAGAGAAATTATGGCATCTGTATCGGCGATACCTTCCTCTAAAAGTAAATCCTGTTTTGTACCGTCACCGTGTATAATAACCGCATCGGAGATTTTTAAAGCAAGCTCCCGGCACCGTTCTTCATCTTGTTCAATGATTTTTACGGATACACCGCTGTTTATCAGCTGTTGTGCCAAATGCTCTGCTATTGTACTTCCGCCCACAATAATTGCATTTTTAATTTTTTGCTTGGAAATGTCCAGCTTTTTAACAAGCTTTGCAAGATTTGCAACCGGAGCCGTAACTGTTATTTTATCACCGCATTTCAACACGGTGTTACCTGTGGGAATAATTACCTCGTTATTCCTTTCAATAACGCATACGAGCAATTTCATTTTTAATAAATCATAAAGCTGGTCAAGGCGCTTATCAATAAGCTTGCTGTTTTCTTTAATGGCAATTTCAACAAGCTCTACACGACTTCGGGCAAAGGAATCCAATTTAATAAAAGAGGGGAACTGAATTAATCTGAAAATTTCCCTTGCGGCGGAAAATTCAGGATTAACCGTCATTGAAAGTCCCAGCTCCGATCTGAGCAGTAATAACTGTTCTCTGTAATCGGTATTGCGTACTCTTGAAACAGTGTGCGGACAGCCTAATTTTTTAGCAAGCACACAGCAGAGAATATTTATTTCATCATAGGATGTTACGGCGATGAACAAATCGCTGTGTTCAACATCGGCTTCCTTTTGAATTTGCAGGACGGCACCGTTACCGTTTATTACCATAATATCGAGTGATTCCAAAGCCTCCTGCAATGCTTCGGGGTTGCTGTCAATCACAACAATATCGTGTTCCTCCTGCGAAAGACTTTTTGCAAGACTGAATCCGACTTTTCCGTCACCGACTATTACAATCCGCATAACACACCACCTCCCGGACAATCACGGTGATATTTTAACATTTAATGATATAAAAATCAATATTTTTGTTTTTTCTTACTTAAAAATCTTTATTTTTTTAAACAAAACTGTTTTCAACCGAAATTACGGCAAAGTATGTGTCGTTAATTTCGCTTAGTTTTTTGCTTACCATTTTGGTCAGCTCAGTTTTACCTATCGGGTACTTATGCGGTACAACCAAGTCAAAAATTATGTTTGTATGTGTCGGACCTTCCACAATTCTGAAATCGTGAATACTCAAAACAGGGTCGATATCGTTGACAATGTTTATTGTAATACTGCGCAGATTATTAACTCTTTCATCATCAACAACAATGGGGTCCATGTGAATTACCATAATCATTTTAAATTTTTCGTGGATATTTTTTTCGATAATATCAATTGTGTCGTGGCTTTGCATAATGTCAATATCAGCCGGTACCTCCGCATGAACGCTGCCGAAAATCCTGCCGGGACCGTAATCGTGTATCATCAGGTCATGAATACCGACAATACCGTCATAGGAGAGTATTTCTTTTTCAAGCCCTTCTACCAATTCCGGGGACGGTGTTTCGCCTAACAGAGGACCGATTGTTTCTTTTATGGTTTTAATTCCGGCAATAAGAATTAAAACGGAAACAATTAAACCGGAAATGCCGTCAAGAGGAAGCTTTGTGTATTTTGAAAGGAACAAAACAACCAATGTGACGAGTGTTACAAAACTATCGCTTAAACTGTCAACAACAACCGCTTTCATTGTAAGAGAATTAATCCTGTTGCCCAATTTTTTGTTAAATAATGCAAGCCACAGCTTGAATAAAACGGCAATGCAAAGAGTTATAACAGCGATAATTGAAAACTCAATGCTCTGAGGATGAATAATTTTTTCTACGGAAGTTTTACACAACTCAAATCCCGTCAGCAAAATGAGAAAAGAAACTATAATCGAACTTATATACTCTATTCTGCCGTGACCGAAGGGATGTTCCTCATCGGCAGGTCTTGAAGCAATTTTAAATCCGACTGTCGAAACTGTGGAAGATGCCGCATCGGATAAATTGTTAAGCGCATCGGCAACAATTGAAATACTGTTTGTAGCCGAACCGATTATGAGCTTTATTATAACGAGAATAACATTCAGAACAATTCCGACAATTCCGGCTAATATTCCGTATTGCGTTCTGACTTTTTCATCATTTGTTTTATCAGGATTTTTGATAAATAATTTTACCAGTAGATTTGTCAAAATAATCACCTCAGACGGCATTATAACACAATTTTAAAAAAATTTCCATATACTTAATAATTTATATAAAAAAAGGTTGCTATAATAGTTTAAAATGTGATATAATATTATGACTATTAGTGTATGTGTATTTTCATAAGTACTTATTATTTTTTGGAGGAAAATTTTATGGAATGGACAGGCTTAAATGAATTAAGAGAAAAATTTTTAAGCTTCTTTGAAAGTAAGGAGCATTTAAGATTACCCAGTTTTTCTTTGATACCCAACGGGGATAAAAGCTTATTGCTGATAAATTCCGGTATGGCGCCTATGAAAAAGTATTTTACCGGTGAGGTTACACCGCCTAAGCACAGGGTTACAACCTGTCAGAAGTGTATCAGAACTCCCGACATTGAAAATGTTGGTAAAACCGCAAGACACGGTACATTTTTTGAAATGTTGGGCAACTTCTCATTCGGTGATTATTTTAAGCGTGAAGCTATTAACTGGGCATGGGAATTTTTCACACAGGTTATCGAAATACCTGCCGAGAAGCTCTATATAAGTGTTTATCTTGAAGATGATGAAGCCTATGACATTTGGACAAAGGAAATAGGTGTAAAGGAAGACCACATGGTTCGCTTCGGTAAAGAGGACAATTTCTGGGAACACGGTACAGGTCCCTGCGGTCCCTGTTCCGAAATTTATTTTGACAGAGGCGAAAAGTACGGTTGCGGCAAGCCCGATTGTAAAGTCGGTTGTGAATGTGACAGATATATAGAGGTTTGGAACCTTGTTTTCACTCAATTCTCCAATGACGGTGAGGGCAACTATTCAACACTTGAAAAGAAAAATATTGATACGGGTATGGGTCTTGAAAGACTTGCCTGTGTATGTCAGGATGTTGATAATTTATTTGAGGTTGACACCGTTCAGAATATTATGAAGCACATCATGGAAATTGCAAATGTAAAATACCATGATGATTATAAAAACGATGTATCTTTGAGAGTTATTACCGACCATATCAGAAGCACCACATTTATGATAGGTGACGGTGTTATTCCGTCAAATGAGGGCAAGGGTTATGTCCTTCGCCGTCTGCTCAGAAGAGCCGCAAGACACGGCGTGCTTTTGGGTATTGAGGGTACATTCCTTTATAAGGTTGCCGAAACAGTTATTAATGAAAACAAGGGTGCATATCCAAATTTAGTAGAAAAGCACGATTATATTATCAAGATTATTAAAAACGAGGAAGAAAATTTCGCAAAGACCCTGGAAACAGGACTTCAGGTTCTCAATGATATGATTGAAAAGTGCGATGGTACCGTGCTTTCAGGTAAAGATGCGTATAAGCTTTCCGATACATACGGTTTCCCTCTTGACCTTGCAAAGGATATTCTTGAAGAAAAGAATATGACTGTTGACGAGGAGGAATATAATAAAATTGCCACCGAAAATAAACGCCGCAACCGTGAGGTTCAGTTGAGTCTTGCCGGAAGTGCGTGGAAGGATACACCTCAGGCAACCGAGGGCTTACCCAAGTCGGCGTTTTTAGGTTACACTCAGACAAAGGCTGACGGTAAAATAATCGCAATTATCAAGGATGGCGAAAAAGCTGATTTTGTTGAAAACGGACAGGAAGCCACATTAATTCTTGATAAAACACCTTTCTACGGTGAGGGAGGCGGACAGGTTGGTGATACCGGTGTAATCACTCTTGATGACTGTCTGTTTAAGGTTATGGCAACCGGTAAAACCCATGACGGAATTATGCTTCATCACGGTGTACTTATTGAGGGTGAAAGTCTTAAAGTCAGTGATACTGTCAATGCTCAGATTGATGAAAAATCAAGAAACGATATCAAGCGTAACCATACAGCCGCACATATTTTACAGGCGGCTTTGAGAAAGACATTAGGTACTCATGTTGAACAGGCAGGACAGCTTGTAAACTCAAATGCGGTAAGATTTGACTTTACACATTTTTCCGCTATGACACCGGAGGAAATCAAAAAGGTTGAAGACCTTGTAAATGAAGTTATTATGGATGCCCGTACGGTTACAACTAAGGAAATGCCCATTGAGGAAGCTAAAAAATTAGGTGCTATGGCTTTGTTCGGCGAAAAGTACGGCGATATAGTAAGAGTTGTTGATGTTGACGGATTTTCAACCGAATTTTGCGGCGGTACTCATGTTGATAATACTGCAAAATTAGGCTTATTTAAAATTATATCGGAGTCCTCGGTTGCGGCAGGTGTTCGCCGTATTGAGGGTGTAACAGGTTTCGGTACTTTGAATTTTATTGAAAATAAACTTGAATTAATTAACAATACGGCTAAAACATTAAAAGTAAGTAATCCCAATGAACTTGAAATAAGAGCCGGTGTAATTGCCGCAGAGCTTAAAGCCAAAGAAAAAGAGGTTGCGGATTTATCAGGAAAATTATCCGAAATCAAAGCAAAATCCGTTCTTAATTCTACGGTTGATGTTTGCGGTTTGTCACTTATAACCGCGGTTATTGACAACGCTAACCCAAACGAACTGAGAAAAATGTGTGATGAAATTAAAGCAAATAACGGTAAGGCGGTAGCAGTGCTTGTTTCAGTAAACACCGAGAAAAAATCTCTCAATATTGCCACAGCCTGCGGTGCTGAGGCTATTAAGGCAGGTGCCAATGCCGGCAACATTGCAAGAGAATGCGCAAAGCTTGCAGGTGGCTCAGGCGGCGGAAGACCCGACAGTGCTATGGCAGGTGCCAAGGAAATTGATAAAGCACAGTTGGTTTCCGATTCAGCTTGTGATATTATAAAATCAATGATAAAATAAAAATTCAAGAAAGGAGGAAATGCTATGGATTGTATTTTCTGCAAAATTGTCAGCGGTGAGATACCTTCAAAAAAGGTATACGAGGATGACGATGTTTTAGCATTTTATGATTTAAGTCCTCAGGCTCCGACACATATTTTGGTTATCCCCAAAAAGCATATAACCTCAGCGGCGGATATTGATGAAAAAAACAGCGAAATAATTGCAAGAATTTTTGAGGTTATTGCAAAGCTTTCAAAAGAGTATAATTTCAGCGACGGATTCAGAGTTGTTAATAATTGCGGTGACAGTGCCGGACAGACTGTTAAGCATTTGCATTTTCATTTACTCTCCGGAAGAGATTTCGGTTGGCCTCCGGGCTGATAAAAAACTGAGGAGCTGATGATTGTGTCAAGACCTTTTATGATTATCGGCTTCTCTTTTATGTTTTCCTTAATATTTTTTAATCTGTATTTTGTGTCAGCACCGTTGTATCTTTTAATAATACTAACAAGTCTTACGGTTATATTTGTAATTTGTGCTTTAAAAAAGAAATTTGTTTTGGTGTCAATTGTTACCGTTACGGTGACTGCCGCATACATTTTATTTTATATTTTTACAAATTATGCTTATAAGCCGGCGCTTAATTATTTATGTGATGCTCAACCTGTTTGTGCCACGGTACTTGATTATCCTGAGAAAAGCTACAACGGATATATTTACGATGTGAAGTTAAATGAAATTTCAGGTAAAAGGGTCAGTATTAAAGCAAGATGCATTTCGGAAAAATTTATCAGTGCCGTCCCGGATGAAAACATAAGCTTTACAGGTGATATTAAAAAGACATCAGAAACAAATAATTTCTGTACTTTTTATAAATCAAAAGGTATTTATCTTACTGCTGTTGTTGATTGCAGTAAAAAAGTTGATATGTCTGCCGGCAAAACGACAATCAACGGTAAATTTGCGAAGTTCAGAAAATTATTTACGGACCGTGTTGATAATTCGGTGAGCAGTAATTGCTCTGCACTTATCAAGGCGATGTTTTTGGGTGATAAGTCATTCGTAAATAGTGCAATTCTGACTGATTTCAGAGTTACCGGATGCAGTCATATTTTAGTCGTATCGGGTTTGCATATGTCGGTGTGGGTGCTTACTCTGTATGAATTTTTAAAGCGAATAGGTGTCGATGAGAAAATTGCGGCAGCTGTCGGCATAGTGCAATGTGTGCTGTTTTTGTTGCTGTTAGGTTCTATGTTTTCTCTGATACGGTCAGGTATTATGATAATTATATGTCTGTCCGGAAAAATTTTTGAAAGAGAATCCGATTCGCTCAATTCATTGGGATTAGCCATACTCATAATATGTCTGTGTAATCCGTTTTCGGCTGTTGATGTCGGATTGCTGTTGTCAACATTCGCAACATTAGGCCTGCTTACGATTTTTGAAACAGCTTATAATGCTGTGTACAGACCTTTTAAAAAAATCAATAATTTCCTGATTTATCCGGTTAGCTTTATTTGTACCGGTGTGGCAACCTCTTTTTCGGCATTTACGGCAACTATACCGGTTATTATGTTTACATACGGTACATTGCCGCTGTTGTCTGTTTTCACAAATATTTCCGTTGTGCCGATATCATCTGTTTTCATGGTTTGCGGCGGATTACTGTGTTTGTTTGCCAATGTACCGTTTGTCGGAATGTTTTTGAGCGGTGTTTGCCAATTTCTCAGCAGTATCATTTTAAAAATTGTAGAATTTTTTGCCGATTTACCCATTACGCAGATTAATATTTCCGAAAGGTTTATGAGAATATGGCTGGCGGGGAGTCTTGTCATCATAGCCCTTTGTCTTGTTTTATTTACCGATAAACAAAAAAGAAT